>DERU01000211.1:7061-7344 GCA_002361095.1 Lachnospiraceae bacterium UBA3332 | reverse complement strand
GGCGGAATGCAGCGGCACATAATGATACACTGCCAAAATATCCGCTTCTTTCAAAAAGTCAATCAGGGCGGCCCGCTCTTTTTCATCCGCCGTTTTGATATAAAACATATGCGCATTATGCACACAGCCTTCGGGCACGGTGGGCAGGGTAATTTTTCCTTCCGCCGCCAGCGGAGAGAGCATATCCCAATATTCCTGCCAACGCGCCAGCCGGAACTCGTTGATGGCCTCCGCCTCTTCCAGCTGGGCGCACAAATAAGCCACATTCATCTCACTGGGCAAA
>DERU01000211.1:0-6724 GCA_002361095.1 Lachnospiraceae bacterium UBA3332 | reverse complement strand
CCAGCGGTACTTGTCCACCTGCCCCCGGTAATATTTACTGCGGTCCGTTCCCTTTTCCCGGAAAATCTCCGCGCGCTCCACATAAGCGCCGTCCTGGATCAACAGCGCGCCGCCCTCGCCCATACTGTAATTTTTGGTTTCATGAAAGCTGTAACACCCGAAATCCCCGATGGCTCCCAGCGGCCTGCCTTTATAGGAGGCCATCACACCCTGTGCCGCATCTTCGATGACAAACAGATTGTGCCGGTTGGCAATATCCAAAATGGTATCCATCTCGCAGGCGACCCCGGCATAATGCACGGGAACAATGGCCTTTGTCTTTTCCGTAACGGCAGCCTCGATCAGTTTTTCGTCAATATTCATGGTATCCGGACGGATGTCCACAAACACCGGAACCGCTCCCCGCAGCACAAATGCGTTCGCCGTGGACACAAATGTGTAAGAGGGCATAATCACCTCATCCCCGGGCCCGATATCCGCAAGCAACGCCGCCAGTTCCAGCGCATGGGTGCAGGAGGTAGTCATCAGACACTTGGCCGTGCCGGTACGCTCCTCAAACCACCGGCTCGCCCGTGCCGTAAATGCCCCATCCCCGCAGATTTTTTTGTTTTCCACCGCCTGCCGGATATATTCGTATTCCTTTCCGGTAAAAGGCGGTACATTGAACCGGATTTTCTCATGCCCGGTAAAGGGCAGCTTATTTGCCTCCATATTTACTCCCATCTGCCCGCTGTGGCGGGCACTCAAATTCCGTCTGTTTTTGCCGTTTCGCCTGTAACCGGACCGTCAACCTTCCCCGGCCAAAGTCCCGGTCCTGTCCTGGCCTGCCTGCCGGTAAATCTGATATGTGCCGTTGTCCAGTACTTCCCTATAATCGTATTCTTCCATAAAATCCTGCAGCAGTTCCCATTTGGCGGTTTCCTGCGCATCCTCAAAATCCACATTGGAGGGATTGACCAGCACCAGGGGAAAACCGTGGTCTTTATACAGCACATTTTCCAAATCCCGCCGCATCGTCTCCGCCGGATAGGTGTTCATATCCGGCCAGTCATGGGACAATTCCGAAGGCATATCAAACAGCCAGCCAAAGCCCGGCACATCCCCGAAGGTAATCACCGTCTGCATTCCCCGGACATTTCGGTTGACAAAATCCACCACATCCTGCAGCGCCGCCGCATTGGCGGCATTGGTTCTCACTCCGGCCAGCTTCCGGTTCCCGGAAACATAGCTGTCCCTTTTCTGTCCGTCGATACTGTCCCGGAACACCGCATGCGTTCCGAAGCCCAAACTCTGCACCACAAGCACCGCCGTTACAAAAATCCCCATCACCCGAACCGGAAACGCTTCCGGTTTGCGCCGCAGGGTCAAATAAACCCGGTAGCCCAGCCAGAATGTCACCGGAGCCACCAAAAACAGATTGTTCATATTCGGGTATGTCTCATTGTTGCTGCCAATGGGCGTAATGAGAATAATCAACAGCACCAGCAGCGCCAACAGCTTATCCCGCCGGAAAATTACCGGATTTGCCAAAGCCCACAGACAAAGCCCGATGGCCGCGTACAAAAGCACCATGCACCACTGAAAAACGCTCCAGTAAAACGCATATTGGAAACTAAACATCCCCCGGCCCCACAGCAGGCGCAGCAAAACCGGAAGCATGCACAAATAAACGCCCATTTTGCATTTTACAAACCGTCCCGGCGCGATCAGGAACATCACCACACCCATGGCAGCGGCAGCCAGCAGCAAAAACACCCATTTCAGGGAAACCAGATAAGCCCCGACGATAGAGCCGATCATGGAAAGCGGCGAATAGGTGGCATCCGTGGCGCTATAGCCGGACAGACCCGCCAGCATCTGCCCGTAGGCGCCCGGGCCAAACTGCAGGCAGATCGCCATAAAACCTATGGCAAAAGCTGCCGCAAAGCCTGCCACGCAGGCCGCCGCATCCTTCCGTATTTCCCCCGCCGTCTTTTTCTTGATCCGCCCGTAATAAAATACCGCAGCAATCAATCCGCATTCCAATATGTTTGGAAGCCTGGTCAACGCGCTCATTCCCAAAAACACCCCAGCCATAGCCAACAGCGGCCGCCTTCTCCAAACCAATCCCCGGTACAGCGTAACGCTGCCGCACAAAAACAGGAAAAACGTGAGGTAATTGTACAGACTGGTGGTGGGAATCCAACACAGGCTCACCGCCACTGCCTCTCCCAGAAAGGCGATCCACGCAGGCATTTTTCCCTTCAAAAAGTAATAGGAAAGCAGCGCCATGGCGCTCACCAAAAGACCTGTGTAAAACCGTATGCCGATCAACGTATCCCCGAAGGGCAGGCGCATCAGAAACGCACCCAATACGTTGGCCAGATAGGTCGCCACCGTCCACTCGCGCCCCGCATGCGGAAAGAACTTAAAATTCACAAGTCCGTAGCAGGAATCCGTCAGGTCAATGCCCAGCCCGATTTTTCCCAGCGGATACAAAAGCAGCGCCAGCGGAAATATATAATTTACGGCTATTTTTTTGATTTGCCTCTTCATGTCCATCCCCCACGCTATCCATGTTGCCGATTCGTAACGGTTCAGACCATTCTGAACTGTTACGTATTTTCCCTATGCTTTTATGCCGTCCGGGTACTTTTTTTTGCCGCAATAAACCGCCCAACCCGGTCAAAGAGCAGTCCCCTGCCTTTGTCAATCCCAATACAGATCCAAAACACTGCCGACGTATGCAAAAGCAGCCGCAGCGGATACGCCAGGGAGGTCGCCAGGCCGCTTATCCAGCCATACCAGAGGTTCGCCACATCTGCCTGTCCGTGAATCAGATATACCCCGAACACGGCAGGGCTGACAAACCGGATCATGCCGGCGGCCTTCCCTTCCCCGATATGCATATGCCAAAAAGCCGAAAATAATCCCAACGCCCCTGTCAGGTTTAACAGATAATTATAGTGAAAAGGCACACTCCGGTAATAATCCAGCGGCAGCCCGTTCTCACATAAAATCATAAGCAGCACTTCCGTCCCCGCCGTCAAAGCAGCGGATCCCAAATAAACCGCCAGTCCCCTTCCCGTACTTTTCAAAATTCCGAAACCGAATCTGCGCAGATAACCTCCCGTCAGATACAGCACCATAAACCATCCGAAATCATAACCGTACCGGTCTGTGGCAAACTGCAGCGGACTCAATGTTTTTCCGAAGCAAAAAAACGCCAGAAGCGCCAGAAGCGCCTGCATAAACGCCTTTTTGTCCAACCGCTGCACCGCTGTGTTCAAAAAGGGGGTAAAAAGCAGCAAAACCACATAAGCGGTGACAAACCAATAATGCCCGGACTGCACCGGAAAAATACTGTTCCAAATATGATAAACCCCAAAAACTTCCGAAAAAGGCAGTATACCGCAAACCACCAGCACAAGCGGAAGCAGGATTGTATAAAACAATGTCTGTGCCAGCACCCGTCCTACCCTGCGCAAAGAAAAGGATACCGGCGACAAAAAGTAGCCGCTGATGAGCACATAGACATTCACCGCCACAATGCAAAGCGATTCCGTCACCGCATAGCCCACATCCGAACCATGCACCCCGCTCCCCGGTACAGGCTCGATTGTGACTGTCAGATAATGCATGACCACCACCATAAACATGGCCGCAATCCGAAGCAATTCTATATTGGCCTGCCGCGCGGTCTTTCCCATCCGCTCTCCCTTCCGCAGTTATCTCCTCTGCTTTTTTGGCTCCTGTTTTCATTTCCGTGAAAATATCACATTTTCATCGCTCCCGGCGAATCTCTCCCTGTTCCACACGGTAAACAATGTCGCATTTCTCGATCGTCTGCAGGCGGTGGGCGATGATCACCAGTGTCTTATGCCCGTGCAGACTGTTGATGGATTCCATAATCGCGCTCTCCGTTTCATTGTCCAGCGCGCTGGTAGCCTCATCCAACACCAACACCTCCGGATCCTCAAACAGGGCCCTCGCAATACCGATACGCTGCCGCTGTCCGCCGGAAATCCGGATGCCCCGCTCGCCGATCCCGGTATCCAGCCCTTCCGGCAGCCCGCGCACAAACGTATCCAGCCGGGCCTTCTTCAACGCCTCCCACACTTTTTCGTCGTCAATGTCCTCATCCGCATAGCCGAACGCCACGTTTTTGCGGATGGTAGAGTCGATCATAAAAATAGTCTGGGGGATATAGCCTATATTTTTCAGCCAGCCCTCATAATGTTCCCGCACCTCTATGCCGTCCGCCAGAATATGCCCCTGTGTAATCTCCAAAAGTCCCAGCATAATATCTACTATCGTCGTCTTGCCCGCACCGGAGGTTCCCACAATTCCCACCGACGCCCCCACCGGGATCTCCATATGGGCGTGGTCAAAAATGAGCGCCTCCGAATTCGGATATTTGTAAACGATATCGTCCAGTACAATCTTTTCCCGCACCAAAAGCTTTTCCACTTCCTTTTTCCTGCGGTAAACTTCCATGTCATAGACCATATCCTTATCGTGGATTTCATCCTGCAGATCGTCCGACACCCCCATGAAAAAGGGTTCAAAATAGGAAATTTGTGTCAAATAGTTATTAATTCTGTTGGCGGAGGGCAAAAGGCGCATCGCCGCAATCGCAAAGACCCCGATCTGCTCCACCATATCCACCATGTTTGCCCCGGACACAATCATGATAATCAGGTACAAAACCAGCCCGGTCATGCAGACCGTCTCGATAAGCAGACGCGGCGTAGCGTTAAAAATATTATATTTCTGTACCGCATTGACATAGCCCTGTCCGCATTTGCCGTACTCCACGATAAAATAATTTTCCTTATTGGCGATCTTAATTTCCTTGATCCCCATGACGGCTTCCTCAATCCATTTATATAAACCGCTGTAATAATCCTGATTTTGCTGCCCCACCCGGTACATAATCGGCTTGAGCACGCATTTGATCACCAAAAGCACTGCCACCAGCAAAGCCGCAATAGTCAGAATCATCTGCGGCGCCTTGACCACCAGTACGGACACCAAAAACACAAAAATGATCATCTCGCTGGCCAGCTGCAGACTGGCCAGCACCAGCCCGTACATATTGTTCACGTCCGAAGTGATCATCCGCTGGATCACGGAGGTGTCGGCATTTAAATAATACTCATAAGGCCGCTTCATAAAATTAATCATCATGCGCTGGGACGTCTCAAACTGGTTCGTGTACACAAACCGCAGCTGCACTACGTTTTGAAAATACAAAAATATGTTTTTCAGCACAAAGCCTACAATAATCAGGCTCAAAATCAGCACCGTAAACTGCACCGCACTGTCAAGCCCGGTCAACCGGTAAGCCCGCGCCACAATGCCGTCCCCTTCCAGGCTCTCCGGCTTCATGATGACCTGTATCGCCGGAAGCACCATCGTAATGCTTGCCGTCTCCAACGCCGCGCCCACGATCATCAGAACCAGAATCTGCGCCATCTTCCATTTCTGCTTCCGGCTCATCAGAACCATCATTTTATCCCAAATCTTTTTCATATCCTGCCTTTCCCGGCAACCGTTCAATAAATCTGCTCGTTAAACCTGTGCGCCTCGGGTTTCTCATATTTGTCCATAAAATCATCGCCCAAAAATACCTTTTCCTTCGCGAAGTGGATGGAATCCGGCACGGTATACACAGAAACCACCTTTTCAAACTCCAGCCCTTCCACAAAGTTTAAAATCTCCATGGGAAATTTTCCGTCCAGTACGATATGCTGCGGGAAAAGCCCCCGGTAGTCCAACCCATCCCTGGGGTGCGGCTTAATCAGTACCTGGGCGTCCTGCCCATATTGCGCGATGATATCCTTAAAAATCTGTTCCCGCACGGGAAGACTGCACAAAGGCTCCGACAAAACCAGCACCTTCCTTTCGTGATGGTTCCCTGCGGAAAGCTGCTCCCACAGCCCGTCCATATCCTCCATAAAAATCCGCAGAATCACATTCTTATCCGCCTGCGTCAGCCGCCGTACCAATACCTCCCTGGGCTGTTCAATATATTTCGGACAGGGATATTTTAAAATCGAAGTGTTATTCACTTCCATATCGACGCAGTATTTGCTGTATCCGTTCTGGATAAAAATCAAATTCCACTTTGCCAAAAAAGCTTTCAGCGCAAAATGCCCCCGGTTGTCATAACGCGCCGTGTCATAATAACAGATACAGTCCAGCCCGTCCTCCAGCGCATGATACCGGATCTTCTTATAATTCAGATAGTAACCGATCGGATCGGAGTCGCAAAACACATAGACGTCCCCGTACTCCCCGAAATTCACGGGTACGTAAGGCTCCTGCAGCCTGCCATACAGTTTTGTAAACTTTATTCTCGCAAGAAGATTGGCCGCCAAATTGCCATAGTCCGTATGATATCTGGCTAGTTCGGGGAAAAAGTGTTCTTCCTTCTCCTCAAACATCAGCACTTCCTCGAAAAGACCGCTGGCCTGCGCCCTGCCCTGCAAATCTCCGAAATCGTTGGACATGGTGCTCAAAACCAGCGTGGCCTGTCCGCGCATTGGCTTGGGCAGCGTCAGTTCCTTTAAGCAGGTTACATAAACATGGTAATACGTGTGGCAGACATAAATCCGTTCCTTCATGATAACGCTCTGTTCCTCCATTGTTCCGGTCTCTGTATTTTACCACATTTTCCCCGGACAATGCAAGGGAACGAAACAAGGACCTACGGAAATCCGTAACAGTTCAGACAGGTCTG
>DERU01000123.1:6018-12419 GCA_002361095.1 Lachnospiraceae bacterium UBA3332 | reverse complement strand
TTTCCTGGATGAAAATACGACCGGGGACGGACTTTTATCTGCGCTGCATGTGCTGGAGGTCATGGTGGTGACGGGGAAGCCGATGTCCGAACTCACAAAGGTGATGACGGTGATGCCCCAGGCATTGGTCAACGCAAAGGTTCCGAACCACAGAAAAGACCATTTCATGGAATACCCGGATATTGCGGAGGCAATTGAAAAATTGGAAAAGGAATTTGCGGGGGAAGGGCGCGTACTCATCCGGCCTTCGGGAACGGAGCCGAAGGTCCGTGTGATGATTGAGGGGAAAGATAAGGCCAGGATCGACGCGGAAGCACACAAACTCGCAGAACTGATACAGAATCTGATGATTTGAGGATAAAGGGGATTTGGGAGGGATTAGCATGGTACGCCAGAAGGTAGTGATCAAGAACCCGACGGGGCTTCATTTAAGGCCGGCAGGTATCCTGTGCAAAGAAGCGATGCAGTATAAATCTTTGATTACTTTTTCTTTCCGGGATAATACCGCAAATGCCAAAAGCGTTTTGAGTGTGCTGGGAGCATGTGTAAAATGCGGGGATGAGATTGAGTTTGTCTGTGAGGGGGAAGACGAGCAGGAAGCGCTGGAGGCGCTGGTGAGGGCGATTGAGAGCGGTCTTGGCGAATGAAGGCGTGGGAGATTAAAGCGCAAATTTTTTAATACCGGAAATTGTGGCATTGCGCGTTTCCGATTTCCTACGGATGAAAATGCCGTTTGCGCGGCGGAATGAGAGGAAGTATGACGGAAAAACCGGCGATTGCGGGCGGAACGCCTGTGAGGGATACCCAAATATTTTACGGACACCAGTTTTTGGACGAGGAGGATTACGGGGCCGTGCTCGCGGTTTTAAAAAGCCCGGAACTCACCTGCGGTCCAAAGATTGAGGAGTTGGAACACAGGCTTTGCGAGGTTACCGGTGCCAAGTATGCGGTGGCGGTCAGCAACGGGACCGCCGCGCTTCATTTAGCCTGTCTGGCAGCGGGAATCGGGGAGGGGGATGAGGTGATTACCACCCCCATCACCTTTGCCGCTTCCGCGAACTGCGCATTGTATTGTGGCGCGCGGCCTGTTTTTGCGGATATTAACGAGAAAACTTATAATATTGATCCGGAAAGTGTGCGCGCACATGTGACACGGCACACCCGTGCGGTGGTGGCGGTAGACTACACCGGACAGTCGGCACAGCTGGATGCGCTTATGGAGATATGCAGGGAGCACGGGCTTTTGCTGATCACCGACGGCGCACATTCCATCGGAACCCGGTATAAAGGGCAGCCAACGGGTTCCATCGCGGATATGACTACTTTCAGTTTCCACCCTGTCAAAACGGTGACGGGAGGGGAAGGCGGGGCGATTACCACGAATGATGAAACGCTTTACGAAAAGCTATGTCTGCTGCGGACCCACGGGATTACCCGCAATCAGGCGTGGATGGAAAAGGAAGCGGACGGCCCGTGGTATTACGAACAGCTGGCTTTGGGATACAATTACCGGATGACAGACATACAGGCGGGGCTTTTGTGCAGCCAGTTAAATAAACTGGACCGGTTTAAAATGCGCCGGAAAGAGATTGTGCGCCGGTATGACGAGGCGTTTTCCCAAATTGCGCAGCTTAGCGTCCAAGAGGAGATTCCGGAATCGGATACGACCAGGCATTTGTATATTCTGCGCATCCGTCCGGAGCGGCTGACGATCGGCAGAAAACAGTTTTTTGAAGCGCTGTATGCCGAGAATGTGTGCTGTAATGTGCATTACATTCCGGTATATTATTTCCCTTATTACCGGAAGCTGGGGTACGAAAAAGGGCTGTGCCCCAAAGCGGAAAAGTTGTATGAGGAGATCCTTAGTCTGCCGTTGTATTACGGGATGAGCGATCAGGATGTGGAAGATGTGATTGCCGCCGTTTCAAAGATTGCGGCATATTATGCGCGGTGAAGCGTGCGGACGGGAGTAAGGTGGATATAACAATGGACGAATGGAAATTACGCACGCCCTATTTTGTAATCGACGAGGAACAGCTGGCAAAGGATTTTACCATTCTGACGGATTCCTTGCAAAGATCCTGGGAGAATTACCGCATCGGTTATTCCTTTAAAACCAATTCCCTGCCTTGGCTGGTCACATTTCTGAAGGACAAAGGGGCGCTGGCGGAGGTGGTTTCCGACGACGAATACGCGCTGGCCCTGTGGCTTGGCTATACGGATCGGGAAGTGATTTACAACGGTCCGGTCAAGGAGCGGGAATCTTTTTGCCGATGCCTGCTGGCAGGCGGTATGGTGAATATGGACGGGCAGAGGGAATTGGGCTGGCTGGAGGAAGTCTGCCGGAGACATCCAAAACGGGTTTTTCCGGTGGGAATCCGTGTGAATTTTGATCTGGAAAAGCTTTGTCCCGGGGAAACCACGATGGGGGAGGCCGGCGGTCGTTTCGGTTTTGGTTATGAGAACGGTGTCTTTGCGGAAGTTGTAGAGCGGGTGCGCAAAATTCCCAATGCAAGGATAGCGGGGCTGCATCTGCATTCCAGCAGTAAATCCCGGAGTGTGGCGATATTTGAAGCGATTGCAGGCATGGCGTGCAGGCTGAAACGGGAGTTTGGTTTGCATCTTTCTTATGTGGATTTGGGGGGAGGCTATTGTGGAGGGCTTCCCGGCAGGCCGCAATATCCCGACTATTTTCCGGCGGTGGCAAAGATTCTGCGGCGGGAGTTTTCCCCGGAGGAGACGATGCTGGTGGTCGAGCCGGGGGTTTCCCTGCTTTCCAAGGCCACTACGTTTGTGACTTCCGTCGTGGATGTGCGGGATATCGGAAAGGAACGGTATTTGATTACCGACGGAAGCCGTTTTAATATTGATCCGACGATGATCAAAAGCGGCTATCTGTTTCATTTGGAACTGCGGAAGGAAAACGGGCCGCAGCGTCGGACGATGGCACGCCAGTGTGTATCCGGTTTTTCCTGCATGGAGGTAGACCGGCTTTTTTCCTATGAGAACGGAACGGAATTGGCGGAGGGGGACAGGATTGTCTATGAAAACGTAGGCGGATATACCATGAGTTTAAATCCTTTGTTTATCCGCTATTTCCCCGATGTGTATATCAGGAGAAGAGGGCGGCTTCTGAAAGTCCGGGACCGGTGGACGCCGGAGGAGTATGTGCAGAAAGGCATGCGGTTTGGGGAAGAACGGGCCCTGTGGGATGCGGACAGAGAGGAAGATCAACCGGAATGACCATTTTAATTTTAAGTTGTGGGACGAGGAATAAGCTGCTGCGCTTTTTTAAGGAAAGCTTGGAAAAACTGCCGGGAGGCGGCCGGGTGGTGGCGACGGACTGCAGCCCCTGGGCGCCGGCCTTGTATGAGGCGGACGCTTTTTATTTGGTTCCCAAAATGACCGAGCCCGGCTATCTGGAGGAGATTTTAGCCATTTGTAAAAAAGAAAAAGCGGACGGGGTCTTACCGCTGTTTGAGGATGAACTGAATCTGCTTGCGGCAAACCGCAGCCGGTTTGCCGCAGAGGGGATTATACCGATTGTTTCCGGGTTGGAAACGGTGGAACTGTGCCGGGACAAATACCGTTTTTACCGGTATCTGGTGCAAAACGGTCTTCCGGCCCTTGTTTCCTGCAAAGGCTTTGCGGAGTTTGACCGGGCGTATACGGAAGGAAAAATACGGTTCCCGGTGTTTGTAAAACCTGTCCGGGGATGCGGCAGCGCAGGGGTCTGCCGGGTAAAGGACCGGGCGTTTTTGGAAGCGCTTTGCAGGCATGAAAAAGAGGAACTTTTGATACAGCAGTTTGCGCAGGGGGAAGAATTCGGCATCGACATTTACGTGGATTTGCTCTCGCAAAAGCCGGTGCGCATATTCGCGAAGAAAAAGGTTCGGATGCGCGCAGGGGAAACGGAAAAGGCCGTGTCCGTGCGGGAGGAAGCGTTGTTTGCATTGACGGAAAAGACGGTGGCGGCATTCTCCTTTGCCGGGCCTATAGACATGGATGTATTCTGCGTGGACGGCAAGTACTATATTTCCGAAATCAATCCCCGATTCGGAGGCGGATATCCCCACGCTTACCATTGCGGAGTGGATTTTCCGGCGCTGATTGCCGGTAATTTGTCGGGAAAGGAAAACGAAGCGGTCATCGGTGCTTACGAAGCCGGGGTCTGCATGATGAAATATTCGGATGAAGTCATACGGCGTCTTTGACTTGTACAGGTAACGGGCCGTATGCATTCCGGCGGCGGCGCGCGGAACGAAAGCTGCGCTGTCAGGCAGGAAGCGGCGCAAGCAGTTCGGCAGCAATGCGGTCGGCGCCGGCGGCATCCACGGCCATGCGCATCCGTATGGACTGTTGCCTGCGAAGGGAAGGGTCGGAGGCCATGGCGCATAATTGGTCACAGGCAGTCTCAAAAAAATGGGGATGATTTCGGATATCGCCTATATACGGAATCAATCCGGCCTGTGCAAAAGCCTTTGCGCCGGGGATCTGGTTGTCGGCCATGGTGTAACTGACCGAAGGTACGCCGATGGCGCACAGTTCGTATAAAGTTGTGCCGGCCGCACAGACGGCGAGATCGCAGGATGCCATCAGTTCCGCCATGTCCGAGACGTTTTCGTGCAGGACAACCCGGCTGTCCGTATCTGCGAGTTCGTCAAGTTCGGCCCGGTGGATGTGCATGGGCCCGGTGAGGATATGAAGGCAGCTGTTCTGGAATTTGGGGTCGCAAAGCAGCTGCCGGGCAAGGCCGCCCGCGATAAAAAACGGGTCCGTTCCGCCCGTGGAAATCAGTACATCCCGGACTTCCTCCCAAAAGCGGTAGGGGAAGAGGGAAAACTGCTCCCGCAGGGGGGTGTAAGACAGGCCGGACAATACCCGCTGCGCATGGGTGTAAAATCCGGTGTCCACCGTGACATCATAATTGATTACCAGATTGACCGGATAGTCGAAAGCCTGCAGATCGTCCAGGTAGGCGGTGCGGCATAAACGTCCGACTTCGGAAAGGTAGCGTTCCGTTACAAAATAGGAATCCACCAGAAAGCAGGAGACGGCGCGGGATGCCAAAATCCGCTGCAGGGTAGGAATTTCCCTGTCCAAGTCCCGGTAATCGGTCTGCATATGAATGACGGGAAAGGCATGTCCCGTCTTTTCTTCGGCCGAAATCATCTTCTCCAGCAAAAAGATGGAGGTAGTGTCGGAAAGGAGAAAAACGGGCAGCGCATTGCGTTTGACAAGCGCGCGTGCGATGGAAAGGCAGCGCATCAGATGACCGGTGGCAATGGTTTCGTTTCCGTCCGTACGGATATAAATTACCTGACGAGATTCCATGACAAAGGGGTCCCCTTTCTGATCGGACAGGCCGCCGTCCTGCCCAGGATTTCTTCATAATACATAGTGTGCAGACCGCAGCCGGGGCGTATGGAACGCACATTTTGGGCGGTGAAGGGTTCACCCTCTTGTATATCTTCCACGACAAAGAGGGAACGGGCATCCTTGCGCTCCTGCATCTGTACTTCGGTGAGCCGGTAACGGGAAGCGCCCAGGGCTTTTTCCAGAGTGCGGACATTTTGTACCATGGCTTTGAATTCTTCCGGCTCCATGGAAAACGCACCGTCCGGGCCGCCGTCGCTGCGGCGCAGCGTCAGGTGCTTTTCGATCATTTTGACCCCGAAGGCCACGGCCCCGGTAGCTACGGCCCAGCCCATGGTATGGTCGGAAAGCCCCATCATGCAGTCAAAGGTGTGTTCCAGTGTGGGTATGACCCGGAGATTCACATCTTCAAAGGGCGTGGGATAGCCCGAAACACATTTCAGCAAAATCACATCCTCATTCCCCTCCTCCCGGCATGCGGAAAGCGCGCGTTCTATATCCTCCAGCTTTGCGATACCGGTGGCGAAGATCATGGGTTTGCGCTGTCTGGCCGCTTTGCGGATCAGCGGAATATCGGTGATCTCATAGGATGCGATTTTGTAGGCGGGCATATCCATCTGCGCCATAAAATCCACTGCGTTAAAATCAAAGGGCGAGGAAAAACAAAGAATTCCCAGCTTTTTGGCTTCCTCCATCAGCTTTGGCTGCCATTCCCAAGGGGTATAAGCCTGTTGGTAAAGCTGGTAGAGGGTAGTGCCTGCCCACAGCGTCGTGTCCGCGTTTTGAAAAGGGGCAGCGTCGCTGTCTAAAGTGATGGAGTCCGGGGTGAAGGTCTGCAGCTTGACAGCATCTGCCCCGGCCTCTTTTGCCGCGTGCACAATGCGCAGGGCGCGGTCATAATCCTGCAAATGGTTGGCGGACATTTCCGCCACGATAAAAGTTGGGGAACCGTCTCCGATGCGCCGGTCTCCCAGGTAAAGTTCTTTTTTCATGATAGCCTTTCTGCCCGCTTCAGCGGGCGTAAA
>DERU01000123.1:879-5755 GCA_002361095.1 Lachnospiraceae bacterium UBA3332 | reverse complement strand
GAAAAACTGTCGCATATGGTTTTCCAACCTAGCCTTTCTGCCCGCTTCAGCGGGCGTAAATCAGGGATTCTTTGCCTGCATATTCCGGTATTTCAATTCCGCGAGCGTCCAGTCCTCCAAAGTGTCGATATCCTGTACCTCCGATTCGGGGAGGATGAGGGGAACCATATGGGGCGTGTCGGTGGTGCCTTCCCGGAAAAACGCTTCGGTACGGCAGGCGTAGAACTGTCCGCAATCGTGATACAATGGCTCCAGATCCTGGCTGCGGGCTGCAGCGTGTTCGGGCCATTTGTAACCGATATATCCGTGGTTGTCAATGGACAGGCTTCGCTGTACCGGATAGGAAAAGGCCACCACAGGGATGACGGATTCATTTTCAGCCAACATAGCCATGGCGGTCTGCAGTTTCTTGGCGGTTACAAAGGGGGCAGTAGGATAAATACAGCAGAAAGTGTCGAAATTTTTCCCCAATGTGCGGTAGGTATTCAAAACTTCGCGTATCACATCATCGGTGGAGGCATAGTCGCCTGCCGCCGCATTACTGCGCAGAAAGGGAACCGATGCGCCTGCAGAGACGGCGATTTCGGCGATTTGCGTATCATCCGTGGAAACCATCACTTCCGTGAAAATTCCTGCGGCGAGAGCCGCCTCTATGGAATAGACGATAATGGGTTTTCCGCAAAAGGGCCTGACATTTTTGCGGGGAATCCGTTTGCTCCCCCCCCGCGCGGTGATAATGGCAAGTGACGGCATGGCATACCTCCTGGAAAACATGATAAATAACAGTTCGGATAAATCTGAGCCATTACAATTATTTTATTCTATATTACCATAAACCGGACGGAAAAGGTAGGGGAATTTCCTGCCCGTCCTGTCTGTAAAATGAATTTTCGTGTATTTTGTCGTTTTTTGTTGACGGTGCGGAGTGGGGTGTGCGAAAATGAGAGGCAGGGTTCGGGAAGGGAGAACGTATGATAGAGAAAGGAAATCGGGGAAGGTTTCTGGGGATGATGGCCTGTATGGCGGCGGCAGCGGCGGTATGTATCGGATTGGAGACGATGGAAGCGCAGGCGTATCCCTATGCAAATGTCAGGATTTTTGAGGATCAGGGGAAAAAATATCTGTTTTTGCCTTCATGGGCGGATGCAGAGGAGGAAGCCGGGCGGTATCAGGGAGAAGGCGTGACGGTGATGCAGTCGGAAAATCTGCCGAACTTGGAGGTCGATACGGCCAGCGGTTCCCTTGCTTATGTGTGCCAGGATAAAGGGAATACGGATAAGGGAAATCTCAGGGTGACGATGCCGGACGGTACGCAAAGCTATGAGGGGGTTATAGCGGAATGGAGAACCCGCGGAAACTCCACCTGGACATTGGATAAGAAAGCGTTTCAGTTAAAACTGTCTGTGGAAGCGGATCTGCTTGGCATGGGAGCGGCAAAGACTTGGATTTTGCTGGCGAACGGATTTGACGAGACCGGTATCCGTAACACCATCGCACTGCGCATGGCTGCCGATGCAGGGCTTTCCTTTACGCCGGAATGCAGACCGGTGGATTTGTACTGCAACGGAGAATACCAGGGAAATTATCTCTTATGCGAAAAGATACAGGTCGGGGAGGAACGTGTGGATATCGGGGAAGGGTTTCTGGTGGAGAGGGAACTGCAGGACCGGTATGAGGTCGCCGTCTATCTGGAAGGACGGAAGGGATTTGTGACAGAGCGCGGGGACTGCTACCTGATCGAGAATCCCAAGGAGCCGACGGCAGAACAGGAGGAATGGATCGGCAGGCTTATACAGCAGGCGGAGGATGCCGTTTTTTCCGGGGACGGCATACATCCGGTTACGGGAAAGCACTGGTCGGAGTATCTGGATCGGGATTCGTTTGTGCGTAAATATCTGTTGGAGGAAGTGACCAAAAATTATGACGGCGGCGTCACCAGCGCGTTTTATTATGTGCCGGAGGGGGAAAAAAGGATATATGCGGGACCGGCGTGGGATTATGACGCTATTTTCGGGAATTTTGTGATGGACGAGATGAACAGTAACCCGGAAGGGGTTACGGAACTGGCCGATCACATTTTCGGGTCGGATTTGTACAGTGCCCTGATGCAGCAGGAAGATTTCAGGAGGGAGGTTTTTTCCTGCTTTGAACGGGTATACCAGCCCCTTTTGGAAAAACTTTTGGCGGGCGGGATCGACGAACTTGCGGCGCAGACGGAGCGGTCCGTGGAAATGGATCATGTCCGCTGGCGGGAAATGGACAACCGCCACCAATATTACGAAAGCTATGAGGATAATCTGCGCTATTTAAAATATTTTGTGGAAAAGAGACTGCGATTTTTACAGGAGGTGTGGGTGGACGGATTGGTATACCGGACGGTTACACTGCGTGTGGAGGGCAGCGACTGGAGAAAATTTTATGTGAAGGACGGTGCTCTTTTGGGGGATGTGCCCGTTCCGTTTCTGAATGACCGCCTGTTTATCGGATGGTACGGGGAGAACGGAAGAAAATACGACCCTTACCGTCCGGTGTATGAGGATATGACTTTCGGGGCAAAATGGCAGGAAATTGCACAGTGAGCGGAAGTCGGATCAGGAGCGGTTTGGAGGAAAGTGATGTCAAACACGACGAAGCTGGCGCTGGAAGCGTCGCTCAAAAAGCTTTTGCAGCATAAGTCCATTGATAAGATCACGATAGGAGATCTGACGGCGGACTGCGGGATCAGCAGAATGTCTTTTTACTACCATTTTAAGGATATTTATGATCTGGCGGAATGGGTATGTCTGGAGGACGGAAAGCGGGCCCTGCAGGGGAAGAAAACCTATGACACCTGGCAGGAGGGAATGCTGCAGATTTTTGAGGCGGTGTCCGAGAATAAGCCGTTTATTCTCAACGTGTACCGGGGAATCGGCAGGGAGAAGATAGAAAATTACCTGTATAAGCTGACCTTTCACCTGATCGCGGGCGTGGTAGAGGAAAAGTGTGTGGAAAGCGGCCTGATGCAGGAAGATAAAGCGTTTATCGCCGAGTTTTATAAATACGGCTTTGTGGGAATTATGCTGGACTGGATCGACCGGGGAATGAAGGAGGACTATGGGGAGATTGTGAGGAAGATGGGCCTTACGCTTTATGGGAATATTTGCAATTCCATTGCGAATTTTGAGCAGATGCCAAAGGAATTGCGGTAATCCGGAAAACCGGCGAATATTTTATCAAAACGGGCGGAATGATAAGATTTTAATCATTCCGCCCGTTTTGTAAGTGGAAATCATGGTTTAAAAGGAATAGGATATGGCCATAACAAAACGGAAATCCGGAACGGGAAAGGCGGTAAAGGTTTGTGTCCGCGCGGCATACACAAGCTTGGTTTACACAAAAGCCGCGCAGAAATGAGGAGAATTATGGCAAACAAAAAGAACGTGGGACTCGGAGTGGCAGTGCTGGCAGCAGGCGCGGGAGCGGCAGCCGTGGCGGCAAAGAACCGCAAGAAAGCGGAGAAGGAAGCCGTGAAAAAAAATGCGGCTGATGATTCGTACCGCAATACGGAAATTGGCAGGAACGAAAAGAACAGCAAAGGGATTTATTACACAAACGGCAATTATGAGGCCTTTGCGAGACCTAAAAAGCCGGAGGGAGTGGAAGAAAAAAATGCGTATCTGATAGGAAGCGGTCTGGCATCCCTGGCGGCAGCATGTTTTCTGGTAAGGGACGGACAAATGCCGGGCTCCCATATCCATATTCTGGAGGCCATGGATATAGCGGGAGGCGCCTGCGACGGAATTTATGATTCCACCAGGGGCTACATTATGCGGGGCGGGCGCGAGATGGAGAATCATTTTGAATGCCTGTGGGATTTGTTCCGCAGCATTCCTTCCCTGGAAACGCCGGGAATATCGGTGTTGGATGAGTATTATTGGCTGAACAAAGAGGATCCCAATTTTTCCCTGTGCCGGGCAACAAAAGAGCAGGGGAAGGACGCCCATACGGACGGCAAATTCAATTTGAGCCGGAAGGGCTGTATGGAGATCATGAAACTGTTTATGACCAGGGACGAGGATCTTTACGATAAAACCATCGAGGACGTTTTTGACGAGGAAGTGTTTGGTTCCACTTTTTGGCTGTACTGGCGGACCATGTTTGCATTTGAAAACTGGCACAGCGCGCTGGAAATGAAACTGTATTTCCAGAGATTTATCCATCATATTGCGGGATTGCCGGATTTCAGCGCGTTGAAATTTACAAAGTATAATCAGTATGAATCCCTGATTCTGCCCATGCAGAGGTATTTGGAGGAAGCGGGCGTTGATTTCCAATTCCATACGGAAGTAACCAATGTGATCTTTGAGAAGGAGAACGGTAAAAAGGTTGCAAAGGCCATTGAGTGCCGGGTAAAGGGGGTAGAAAAGGGCATCATGCTCACGGAGAACGACTTGGTATTCGTGACAAACGGAAGCTGTACGGAAGGTACCGTATACGGGGATCAAAACCACGCGCCCAACGGAGACGCGGAGGTCAGAACCAGCGGATGCTGGAGCCTGTGGAAAAATATCGCCAAACAGGATCCGGCGTTCGGCCATCCGGAAAAATTCTGCTCCGATGTGTCGAAAACCAATTGGGAATCCGCAACAGTCACCACGTTGGACGACAAGATTCTGCCTTATATTACCAGGATTTGTAAACGCGATCCTAAGAGCGGACGGGTGGTTACCGGGGGTATTGTCAGCTGTCAGGATTCCAGCTGGCTCATGAGTTGGACAATCAACAGGCAGGGCCAGTTTAAGGGGCAGGATCCGGATAAGGTGTGCGTTTGGGTGTACGGCCTGTTTACCGACGTTCCCGGGAATTTTGTGAAAAAGCCCATGCGGGAGTGTACCGG
>DERU01000123.1:0-587 GCA_002361095.1 Lachnospiraceae bacterium UBA3332 | reverse complement strand
AAAGCCCATGCGGGAGTGTACCGGTAAGGAGATTACGGAAGAATGGCTGTACCATTTGGGCGTTCCGGAAGGGGAAATTCCGGAACTTGCGGAACATAGCGCGGTCTGTGTTCCCACGATGATGCCTTATATCACGGCCTTCTTTATGCCAAGAACGAAGGGCGACCGCCCCGACGTGATTCCGGACGGCTGTGTGAACTTTGCGTTTTTGGGACAGTTTGCAGAGACTCCGAGGGACACGGTTTTTACCACCGAGTATTCGGTGAGAACTGCCATGGAAGCCGTATACGGGCTTCTGGGCGTGGACAGGGGCGTGCCGGAGGTATGGGGAAGCGTCTATGATATCCGGGAACTGCTCTCTGGCAGCGTAAAACTGATGGACGGAAAATCTCCTCTGGAAATCGAATTGCCGGGCCCTTTGAATGCCCTGAAAAAACCGATCCTGCGCGTGGTGAAAGGGACGGTGGTCGAAAAGGTTCTGCGGGATTATGATGTGATAAAAGAGGGAATGATATAAAAACTGCCGCTTGGCGGAAAAATAAAACAGCGGCGCCGGGAGACGTATTCCCGGCGCCGCTGTTTGGGCT
>DERU01000304.1 GCA_002361095.1 Lachnospiraceae bacterium UBA3332 | reverse complement strand
CAAACTTTTTTCACTTTTTTTGAGTGAAAATCGCCGGAAGGCGCATAACTTCGTGGGGCGTGTGGTAAATGATTGCTAAGCCCCGGATTGCCCACCCTCATGTATATCACTGCTTTCATTCTGTCTCCTTTCCATTTTCCCGGAAGTTCCACACAATCTCAATTCTTTTGTCTTTGTAAACGTATATTTTCTTAATAAATATATCAACCACTTCCTGTGTCAGCACTTCCAAATGGGAATACCGTATGACCTGCTTCATATCTTCCTCTGTCCTGCGGTATTCTTCCTGAAGCTGTTCCAGTTCCTTTCCATGCTTTTCTTCTTCTGCCATCAGTAAAGAAATCCGTTCCTTTATGCCGTCCGCTTTCTGTCTGTAAGATACGGCCTGAACCGAACCAAACGCATAGCTTTCATATAAGGCATCCGCCTCTGCCTGGAGCTTCTTTTTCCTGCCCCGGCACTCTGCTATCTTCTTTTCCAGCCTTGTAATACAAGATTTCCGGAAAGAAACAAGACTCTGGTTCTCCTTTGCGGCATCCCCGCGTACCATCAGTTCCCTGTTCAACATGGTCAGCACGGCTTCCTCCAGCAGATCGGCGGAAAAGCAGGTACAGCACGACCGTATCTGCAGGACGGCATGTTTCCGGCACTCAAACCTGCGGTATTTATTCTTCCCCCGTATGGGTCTATACGTCATGGAATAACCGCACCCGCCGCAGAACAGTTTCCCCACAAGGGGGTTTTTCTCCCCTTTCCTGGCAGTGTCCGCCCCTTTACGGAACAGGCACACCTTTTCGTAATCTTCCGGCGAAACAAGCGGCTCATGATGGTCTGGTATCACTTTCCAATCCTTTGCCGGCACGGCGATACCGCCTTTACTGCCCACGAATTTGCGCTTTGATTTTCCATAAGCCATCTCACCTAAGTAAAAACGGTTATTCAGGACAGCCCGGACAGAGACGTTATCCCATGCCTGCATCCTGCCGCCTTTTCCCGCCCTTTCAGGATGGCGCATCTGTGTTTTGGTCGGTATCCCCTTTTCATTGAGGATCCTTGCGATCTGTGTGCTGCCGTTCCCGTCAAGGGCAAGGGCAAAAATGCAGCGCACAATCTCCGCTTCCTTCTCATTCACCGCAATCCCATTTTTGATTTCCTTATCTTTTGCATACCCAAAGGGAACCTGTCCGAAAACATATTCCCCATTCGCGCATTTATTTTCAACCGAAGTTTTGACCTTTACGGATATATCTTTGCTGTATAAGTCATACAAAAGTGTCTGGAAAGCCGTGTCAATGGGGGGCGTGCTTCCTGCATGGTCACGGCTGTCGTAATGGTCATTTACCGCGATAAACCGCACCCCCATGAACGGGAATATCTGGTTCATATAGGTTCCAAGTTCGATATAGTCCCTTGAGAAACGGGACATATCCTTGACAAGCACACATCCTATCTTATTGTCCCTGATCTCTTTTAAAAGCCTTAGCATTCCCGGCCTTTCCATGCTTGTGCCGGAATAGCCGTCATCACAAAACTCGGAAATCTCTTTATCCCTCAATTCATCGTTACTGCGTATGTAAGCGTGAAGCATAGCCCTCTGGCTGCTGATGCTGTTGCTCTCGTCCTTATCCAAACCATCTCCGATGGCTGCATCTTCCAGGGAAAGCCGCAGATAAATAGCAAGTTTATCCATTTGTAAGCCCCCTCTCCAGCAGTTCATCCGTACAGGCAAACTCCGCTTCTATCCGCTTCCCCGGATAGACATAAATCCTCCGGATCAGGGATTCCATCATTTCCTTTGTCAGTTCCCTGCCGCTTTGGAACCGGAGCAGGGCACGGGATGCCGCAAGGTATTTCCCTGATACAGTATTAAGGTTCTTCCTGTCCGCTTCCAGTTCCTCCTTCTGCCGGCTTAAGTCCTTCAGCCTCCCCTCCTGCCGCATCTTATAGGCAACATACTCACTCTGGGGGATAATGCCCTCACGGTATTCCACATATTTTGTCCGTTCATCCTCTTTTGCGGCGGTAATAGCCCTCTCCGCTTTTTTTGCTTTTGCATCAATTTCTGTTCCGGCTTCCCGCAGCTGTTCTTTGACGATCTTTGTATACTGTTTTGGTTTCCCCAGATACACGGAAAACTCCATTCTAAGGAGCGGTAACAAAATATCCACCAGTTCGGCCTTTGAAATGCGGTTTGGTACAGGACAGCCCTCCACCTTTGTCTGTCCGCCGTTTAAGCAGAAATACCCGTCCAGCCTTGCCTTCCTGCCGTCCGCATAGGTTTTCACATAACTGTGCCGTGTCATTTTCCTGCCGCACACGCCGCAGTAAAGCACACTGCCAAAAATGTTCTCCCCAATCGGGCAGCCCTCTGCCTTATGGGTATAAGATTTCGTCCTTTCATGAATCCTTTCCCGCACTTTTGCCGCTTCTGCAAACAGCGCCGCATCAATGACAGGCTCATGGGTATTTTCCCTGATGACCCATTCCTCTTCCGCTTTATGAATACGGTTTTTTTCATCCCTGGCAGTGATGGAAGTCCGTCCCTGCACCAGCTTCCCGGTGTATGTCTCACTTTTCACGATACGCTCTACAGCGCCTTTATCCCAGCCCTTGTATTCTCCCTGTTCCGGGTCAAAAAAGACTTTTCCGGTTTTCTTATACACAGACGGCGGGTTGCATTTTTTCCTGTTCAGGTCATCCGCCACCGCCGTGAAGCTTCCTGTCTCAATAAACAGGCTGAAAATATGTTTTACAATCCCTGCTGTATTTTCATCCGGCAAAAGCTTCCGTATTTTCTTATCCCCATGACAGGCTCCGCCTGTCATGGCGCTTATGTAGCCGTAGGGCGGCGGCCCTCCCACATAGGAGCCTTCCTGGCGTCTTAGCTTTAAATGCTGCTTTGCCTTTACGGAAAAGTCCTTTGCATACATATCGTTGACAAGGTTTTTTATCTCCGTTGCCATCTGCTTTGTATTGCTTCCCCGGTTTCCCGTATCAAGGCCGTCAGCAACCGCAATAAAGCGGACGCCAAGAAAGGGAAATATTTTCTCAATATAATTCCCCGCTTCCAGATAGTTCCTGCCAAAACG
>DERU01000072.1 GCA_002361095.1 Lachnospiraceae bacterium UBA3332 | reverse complement strand
AAAGATTATACTGCAAGAAAGAGGCCGCATATGCGGCGGGAGGTATCGTTATGAGAAGGGAAATGAAATGGATTTGCAGTATGTTTCTGACGGCGGCTGTGCTGGCAGGAACGGTGCTTTCCGGCTGTGCGGAGAGCACGGATTATGTGGAGGAAGTAAAACAGTATCAGGCCAGGCTGGAAGAGTTGGAGGCGGAGAATCAGGAACTGCGGGAGCAGCTTGGCCTGCTGCAGGCGCCTTCCGAGACGCCTGCGGAAACGGAGACGGCATCCGTGCCGCAGACCCAGTCTGCAGAGACAGTGCCGGAAACCACGCAGCTCCAGACCCAGGCGTCTGAGCCGGAAACGGTACAGGAGGCCTCTGCGGAGGACGGACTGGTCAGGGTTTTGGTTCTTGGGGACAGCATCTGGGGCAATTACCGGGATGAGACCGGCATTGCGGCCAGGGTGGAATATTATATGCAAAGGGCGGGATATGCGGCCAAAGTGTACAATGCCGCCATCGGCGGAACCCGGGCGACGCTTGACCCGCAGGACAGCGAATGGGAATACGGCCCCGCTTCCGAAAACAATCTGGGAAAAATGACTTCTATTTTATTGGAACGCACGGATGTGGGACTTTTACAGGGAAAACCCGCCTATGAGGCCATGCAGGAAGCCATCACGCTGAAGCAGGATATCGATTTGGTCATTTTGGCTTACGGAATGAACGATTTTCTCTCCCAGGCGCCGATCAACGATTCGGATCGTCCCTGGATCGGTTTCGGTACGGCGATGGTAAAAGGGATTCAGCAGGCAAGGGAAGCGTGCCCCAACGCGGAGGTGATGGTGATTACGCCCAGCTATGCGTCTTATTTTTCCATTCCGGTACAGAATATGGGATCCCAGGCGTTGTATAATTATGCGAGCGTGGCCTGTGACGCAGCCAAAGGCGAGATGGCGCTTTGTGTGGATGCCTACAATAATATCGGTATTGATGCGTATAATGCGGACGAATATCTGGCGGACGGTGTGCACTTGAACGAGAAGGGGCGGGATCTTTATGCCCGGAGCGTGGTTTCCTGCTATCTGTACGGCAATAAGGGGGAGGTTTCGGGCAACCGCATCTATGATTTCGACAAAGCGCAGGAATAGACGGCGGAAAGCGGGAAAGGACTGACGAAAGGAGGGCTGCCGCAGGGCGGCAAAGGCAGGATGGGATACAAGGAACTGGTATTTGATAAGGACAGCGTTTTTTTGGTGACCGGCGGGGCCGGCTTTATCGGCTCCAACCTGTGCGAGGCGATTTTGGACATGGGATACCGGGTGCGGTGTCTGGACGACCTTTCCACAGGGAAAAAGGAACATGTGGAGATGTTTTCGCAAAACCCCCGTTATACTTTTATCAAAGGGGATATCAAGGATTTTGATACGTGTGTGAAAGCCTGCGAGGGGGCGGATTATGTACTCAACCAGGCGGCTTGGGGCAGTGTGCCCAGAAGTATCGAGATGCCTTTGTTTTATGCGCAGAATAATATCATAGGTACGCTCAACATGATGGAGGCGGCGAGGCAGTGTAAGGTAAAAAAGTTTGTGTATGCTTCCAGTTCCTCCGTGTACGGGGATCATCCCGGCCTCCCCAAAAGGGAAGGGGCGGAGGGCAACGTCCTGTCCCCCTATGCGCTGACCAAAAGGACGGATGAGGAATACGGGAAGCTGTACAAAACCCTGTATGACCTGGACACCTATGGCATGCGTTATTTTAACGTGTTTGGGCGCAGGCAGGATCCGGAAGGAATGTACGCGGCGGTGATTCCGAAGTTTTTAAAGCTTTTGCTGAACGGCGAAGCGCCTACCATCAACGGCGACGGCAGACAGTCCCGGGATTTTACGTATATCGATAACGTGATTGAGGCGAATTTAAAAGCCTGTCTGGCTTCCGGAGAGGCGGCGGGAAAGGCTTACAACATCGGTTCCGGCGGCCGGATCTTCTTGCTGGATCTATACTATGGGCTCTGCGACGCGCTGGGCAAGAAGATAGAGCCGGTTTTCGGGCCTCCCAGAAAAGGCGACGTGCGGGATTCCAACGCGGATATTTCCCTGGCAAGGGAACTGCTGGGTTATGATCCGGAGTACGATTTTGAAAAAGGCATCCGCCTGGCTATTGACTGGTATAAAGAAAATTTGTAAAATAAAGGTGAAGTTTCGGAAAAGCACGGAAATCAATTTTGCAGCCGGGACGGGAGGGTATGGGCGGCAGGGGGGACAACAGCCCTTTCACGGGGCGTTAAAACACGTCGGTTCTTGGGCTGCGTCCTTTGCAGTCCTATGAGTTGCTACGTGTTTTTCGAGCGGAAGCGCCCCCGGAAAGGGCCGTTGTCCCCCCTGCCGCCCATACCCTCCCGTCCCGGCTGCAAAATTGATTTCCGTGTCGGAAAAGAAACGTCAGACCTGCCGTCCTGTTTTTGCGGGGCGGCATTTTAAGGTAAACGGTAAAAACGCAGACCGGACGGCGGCAGAAACGGGAGAGGGCATATGCATTACAAAGTGGTGATATTCGGCGTCAAAGACACGTCGGCGGAAATTGTGGAATATGTGCAGAATAAGCTGTGCCGGGTGGATTTGGTGGTGACCATCCATCCGGATGTGCTGGCAAAGAATCAGGTATCAGGTTATAAAGGGCTTTCCTATCTGACAGAGCGCTACGGCATTGCGGTATATGAGGCGCATTCTTACGGGCTGAAAGATGCGGATACGGTTCGTTTTTTTGCGGAAAATACGTTTGAACTGGGAATTTCCATGGGGTGGCAGCGGCTGCTCCCGGCCTGTGTGTTGGAACGGTTTTCCCAAGGGGTGTTTGGTTTTCACGGAAACTGCGGTTACCTTCCTTTCGGCAGGGGCCGTTCCCCGCTGAATTGGTCGATTATCAAGGGGGACAGCCGTTTTATCCTGAATTTGTTCCAATATGACGAAAAGGCGGACAGTCCGAACATATTTGCCAACGAGATGTGCGCCATCACGCCCTTTGACACCGTGCGGACCATGCAGTATAAGAATATGCTGGTGAGTAAGCGGCTGATCGCGAAGCTGGTGGTGGCATGGCAGGAAGGGAAAATCCCTATCCGCCGGGATTCCAGGGACTTTGACAGTTGGTACGAAAAGCGGACGGCGGCGGACGGGAGGATTGATTTTCATGAGAGAACCCGTGATATCTATAATTTGGTGCGGGGCGTGACACGGCCTTTTCCGGGTGCTTTCTGCTTTTGCCAGGGAAGCAGGGTGACGGTGTGGAGCGCCCATCCTTTCGACGAAATGCTGGATTTTTCCATGTATGCGCCGGGAGAGATAATCGACGTCTATGACGGCAGCCTGATCGTGCGCACGGTGGACGGTTCCCTGCTGATAGAAGAATATGCATGTGAAAAGCAGCTGCGGGCAGGGATGCTTCTTTGCGGGGAGGAACTGCCGGAATGAAAATTACAGTGCGGATGGACGATATCACGCCGGATATGGATTGGAAGAGTTTTGAGGCTTTTACCGAGTTGTTTGAAAAGTACGGGATTGTACCCCTGCTGGGCATTGTGCCCCAAAACGCCGATCCGAATCTGCAAATCGATCCCCCGAATCCAGCTTTTTTTGACAGAATGCGGCAGCTGCAAAAAAAAGGATATGTACTTGCCATGCACGGCTTCCGGCATGTGTATGCCACCAAACGTAGCGGTCTGTTTCCGCTGAACGCAGATTCGGAGTTTGCGGGGCGGTCTTTGGACGAGCAAAAGAAGCTGTTGGCCGAAGGGAAAAAACTGCTGCAGGCAGAAGGGATCTGTCCGGAGATATTTATGGCTCCGGGACATACGTTTGACCGCCGTACCGTGAAAGCTTTGCGGGAATTGGGCTTTTCCTATATCACGGACGGATTCGGAAAAGGCCCTTACCGGAGGGACGGCATCACTTATCTGCCGATCTCCTTTTTGCGCCGGTTTTGTTTTTCCGGACGAAAGGGGATTACCACGCTGGTGATTCACGCCAACCACAGCACCGGGGAGGAACTTGCCCGGTATGAGACGATGTTCCGGGAAAACCGGGACAGGTTTGTGCCTTATACGGCGTTTTTGGAGGAGCAGCCCAAAAAACAGGGGCTGTGGGCGCGGGCTGTAGAGTATGCCATGGCATTTGCAAAGCAGTGGGCGGGACGTGCAAAGCGGATGCTGGGACGGTAGGTATATGCGGCATGGGGCAATTGCAGGACAGGGATAAAAAAGCCCGATTATGGGGAGATAGGTTATGGAAAATCCGATTCGGGTGCTGCAGGTATTGGGCACCACCGATCTTGGGGGCGCGGAGAGCCGCACCATGGATTTATACCGGAATATGGACAGGGAGCGGGTACAGTTTGATTTCGCGGTGCACACCGGCCAAAAAGGATATTTCGACGAAGAGATCGAAAGCCTGGGGGGGCATATTTACCGTTTGCCCAAATTCAGGGTTTACAATTGGCGTGCCTACCGGGAGGCGTGGAAAACTTTTTTTGCGGAGCATCCGGGATATGCCTGTGTGCACGGACATATGACCAGCACGGCTTGTATTTATCTGCCGGTAGCGAAAGGGGCAGGCGTGCCGCTGACGGTGGCCCACGCAAGGAGCGCCGGGGTGGACGGCGGCGCGAAAGGTGTGGCGACAAAGCTTTTGCGGATGTCCCTTGCAGAGCGGGCAGATTTCTGCCTGGCGGCTTCAGCGCTGGCGGGGAGGGCGGTATTTGGCCAAAAAGCTTGGGAGAGCGGACGGGTGCGGGTGGTGCCCAATGCCATCACGGCGCAAAAATACGGGTATTGCCCGGCGGTCCGGGAAGAGATGCGAAGGCATTTGCATCTGGAAAATGCGTTGGTGCTGGGGCATGTAGGGCGTTTTCATCCCTGCAAAAACCATCCGTTTTTGCTGGAAGTCTTCGCCGAAGTACAAAAACAAAGGCCCGACAGTCATCTGCTTTTGTTGGGAGAGGGCGCTGCCATGGAACAGGTGAAAAAGCAGGCGCAGGCGGCAGGGCTTTCGGGGCGGGTGCATTTTCTGGGAAACCGGGGCAACGTCTACGATTATTATCAGGCGATGGATTGTTTTGTGTTTCCGTCCTTTTACGAGGGCTTTCCGGGTACGGTGCTGGAAGCGCAGGCAGCGGGACTGCCCTGTATCGTGGCGGACAGCGTGACACGGGAGGCCGGCGTCACCGATCTGGCAGAGTTTGCATCTTTGGAGGAAGGAGCCGCCGCCTGGGCGAAACGGGTGCTGGATGCGGCGGGACGGCCGCGCCTTGGAAGGGTTAAGGAAATTTGCGCGAAAGGATACGACACGGGTACGCAGGCGGCGGTGATGCAGCGGTTTTACGAGACGGGGGAATGGGAATGAAGAAAAAAAATCTGCTTCTGATTGTGCCGAAGATCGACCAGGGCGGGCTGGAACGGGTCTGTGTGCGCACGGCACGGATTTTGGAACCGTATTTTCATATCACCGTGGCGATTTTTGACGCAACGGATCCCGCCTATGACCTGACAGGGCTGCATGTCTGTGACCTGCATGCGCCGGTGATGCACAGCAAGGCCGGGAAGGTTTTCCGTGTGCTGCAAAGGGCTTTGCGCCTAAAAAAAATCAAACGGGCGGAAAAGATCGATATCTCCTACAGTTTTGGACCCACGGCAAACCGGGCAAACCTGGCGTCCGGGGGGCCGGGGGAAATCTGGTGCGGGCTGCGCAGCTGGATTGATTTGGAGAAAAAAAAGGAACTGCAGCTGGTGGCCCGGAAATCGGACAGACTGGTCTGCTGTTCCAAGATGCTGGCAAAGCTGGCCGGGCAGGCCTGCGGTACGGATAGGGTTGAGGTGCTCTACAATCCGTACCGGATAGAGGAACTGGAAGAGGCGTCACTTTTGCCCGACGATGCCCTGCCGGATTGGGCAGGCTGTGAGGTATTGGTGACGCTGGGGCGGGAGGATGATGTGAAATGCTTCTGGCATTTGCTCAAGGCTTTTTATCTGTTACACCAAAAGCGTCCCCAGACCCGGTTTGCCATTGTGGGTTACGGCGATTTTTCGGCTTACAAAAAGCTGGCCGCAGATCTGGGAATTTCGGATGCGGTCTGTTTTCCGGGACGTAAGAAGAACCCTTTTCCCTGGCTGAAAATGGCGGATTTGTATGTGGCGGCGTCCGTCTATGAGGGGTTTCCCAACGCCATGGTGGAAGCGATGGCGCTGGGCTGTCCGGTGATCTCCACCAACTGCATGACGGGGCCGGCGGAAATTCTGGCAGAAGATTTTACAAAGGTGTTGGACGCCAAAGAAACGGTGGAAGCCGAATACGGCATCCTGCTCCCGCCTATCGAGGAGGAGCAGGTGAATCTGGATCCTTTGGTCATCACGGCGGAAGAGCGGCGGATGGCCAAGGTGGCGGAGGGGCTGCTGGCGGATCGGGAAAAGCTGGCGCATTTTGGGGCGGCGGCCAAAGAACGGGCGCAGGTTTTCACGGAAGAGGCATACCGGGAGAAATTCCTGCAGATTGTGCGAAAGAAGTGACGGCCCGGAAAGGATTGGATACATGGGAAAGAGAAAAATCGCATTTCATTTAAACTGTCTGGAGCAGGGCGGGGCGGAACGGGTGGTCACGAATCTGGCAAACCAGTTTGTGCAGGAGGACTATGAGGTTCTGATTGCCACGGAGTGGTATGGGAAAGATGAATTTTGGATTGATCCGCGTATCCGCCGGGTGCATGTGGGACTGCGGGAGGAGGACGAAAAAAAGGGACGGATTCGCAAATTTTTGCTGCGTATCCGGTATTTGCGGGAATTTATGGAGCAGGAAGCGCCGGATGTATTGATTGCTTTTGCACACAGGGCTATTTTCCGCGCGCTGACCGCCGCAATCGGGACGAAAATCCCGGTGATCATATCCGTGCGCACCGACCCTGTAGGACATTACGATTCCTTTACCGATAAGGTGCAGATCGCCCTGCTGTTTGACCGGGCGGCGGGCGCGGTATTCCAGACCGAAGGCGCAAAGGAGTTTTTTGCGCCCCATCTGCAGGAAAAATCCCGGATCATTTTAAATCCCATTCATCCCAAATATATTGATGTGCCGGCGCCTAAGGAGCGCACCAAGACGGTGGTACAGTCCGGCAGGCTTGTGGATTTCAAAAACCAGCCCAACCTGATTAAGGCTTTCATCAGGGTACATGAAAAGCATCCGGACTATTGCCTGAAAATATACGGGCCGGATTCTTTTGACGGCACAAAGGAGATCCTGGAAAAAATCATTGAGACCCATCAGGCCCAGGATTATGTGGAACTGATGGGAGGCAGCGACAGTCTGGAAAAGGATTTGGCAGACGCCGCGCTCTATGTGTTTTCTTCCGACTGGGAGGGATTGCCCAATGCGCTGCTGGAGGCCATGGCGCTGGGGCTGCCTATCGTGGCCACGGATTGTCCCTGCGGAGGCCCCAGAACCGTGCTGACGGATAAAGTGGACGGTCTTTTGATTCCCATTAAAGATGTGGATGCGCTGGAAGAGGCCATGAATTGGATGATTGAGCATCCTGAGGAAGCGGAGCAGATGGGAACACAGGCACGGAAAATCAGCGAGAAGGCCAACGCGCAGGCGATTTTTGAACAGTGGCGGGATTATATAGAGGAATGTTGCACAACAGGGCAGGAGCAACGATAAACGGCTGCAGAGCGGGAAGAAGGACGGAAAAATATGTTTTCTTATGATGAATACAGGGAAATGATACGGGTGATACAATCTACCGGAAGGGAAACGGGCTATGCGCAGGCGCTGTCCAGGGACAGTTTTGTGATTATGCGCCATGATGTGGAATACAGCGTGGAACGGGCCTATGACCTTTCCTGTGTGGAAAGCGAAATGGATTTCTGCTCCACATGGTTTTTTCAATGGACCAACAATTCTTACAATATTTTGTCCAAACGGCATCAGGATTTGATCCGGGATATGAAGGAAAGAGGGCATCATATCGGCCTGCATTTTGCGCTGAACGGACTGACGGATATGCAGGCGGTGCGCCGCCAGATTGTGAAGGAAATGCGGATATTGTCCGATATGTTTGGCTATGAGATATCGCAGTTTTCGATACACCGTCCCACACCGGCGGCGCTGGCGGAGAATATCCGTCTGCCCAATATCATCAACGCTTATCAGGAGGAATTTTTTACCTTTGCGCCTGACATTACGCCGCAGACGCCCCTGCGGGTAAAATATATGTCGGACGCCAATCATATTTGGCGGTACGGTTATCCGGACGAAGCGAACATTACGGGTTTCCCCAGGGTACAGATTCTTACGCACCCTTTTGCTTGGAGCAAAGAGGGGTATGGAAACCGGGAAAACTATATCGCGCTGGTTCGGGAGAAGTATGCGGAGATGATTGACAGTATCGATCAGGAATGCAAGGATTTCTGCGAATACCGGGAGGAGTTTATGGGGGTAAAACTGCTGTAACGGCCACTTGTCCGGATTGTTTTGGGGCGGCGGTTATCAAAAAAAGGAGATTGCTTCATGTGCGGAATATGCGGGTTTCTTACCAAAAAGGATATTTCCCTGGAACAGCTGCGGGTGATGAACGATACAATGTACCACAGGGGGCCGGACGACAGCGGGGCGGAGATTTTCCCTTTTGGCGGCTGCCGGATGGGATTGGCGCAAAGGCGTTTGGCGGTTATGGATTTGTCGGCGTTGGGGCACCAGCCCATGCATACGCCGGACAAAGCCGTCAGCGTGGTGTTCAACGGGGAAATTTATAATTTCAGACAGCTTCGGGAAGAACTGTCCGGATATCCGTTTCTTTCCGACTGCGATACGGAGGTCATTTTGGCCGCTTACGTAAAGTGGGGCATTTCCTGCGTGGAACGCTTTAACGGCATGTTTGCCATTGCGATTGCAGACCGGGCGCGGGAACGCTTCTTCCTGGTGCGGGACAGAATCGGGAAAAAGCCGCTGTATTATTGGACGCAGGAGGGGCAGCTGGTTTTTGCCTCGGAACTAAAGCCGCTGACGGTCTGCCCCGGTTTTGAAAAGACCATCCGACGCGATGTGCTGCCGCGTTATTTGTTCCAGCAGTATATACAGGCGCCGGATACGATTTTTGAACATGTGTACAAGCTGGAACCGGGAACGGTTTTGGAGTGGCAGGCGGGGCGGATTTCCACCAGGAAATACTGGGATATTTATGAGACGTACTGCCGGATGGCGCAAAATCCCGTGAAGGAATACGGGCAGGCCAGGGAGGAATTGAAACGTCTTTTACAGGAAGCGGTGGCGAGGCGGATGGCGGCGGACGTGCCGCTGGGGGCTTTTTTGAGCGGCGGTTATGATTCGTCCCTGATGACGGCATTGGCGCAGGAGCAGTCCGCGCGGCCTGTCAAAACCTTTTCCATCGGTTTTTGTGAAAAAAAATATGATGAAGCGCAGTATGCCCGGCAGGTGGCCGAGGCATTGGGGACGGATCATACGGAACTTTATATCGGGGATCGGGAGATGTTTGAACTGGTGGAAAGCCTGCCTTACTATTTTGACGAGCCCTTTGCGGACAGTTCCCAGATCCCTACCATGCTGGTTTCGTCCCTGGCACGCAGGGACGTGACGGTGGCCCTTTCGGGGGACGGGGGAGACGAGTTTTTCTGCGGCTACAATCTGTATCAAAAGGTGGCGCAGGCGCAGCTTTTGGATGTGCCCGGCGGTTTGGTGCATGGTCTTTGCGGCCTGCCCGTTTTGCGGCGGGGGCGTTTGGAAGATCGGCTGCCTTTTGCGGCGCGGGTGATTGCCCGCAACCGTAACCGGGAGACCAAAACCCAGTTCGGGGAGAACAATTACACTTTGCGCGCCAAGCGCATGACGGCGCAAAAGGAAGGAAACCTGCCCTGCCAATACGGGCAGGAGAGCCGGTACCGGGTAGGGAACTGGCAGATTCGGCGGATGCTTTTGGATATGGACACGTATCTGCCCGGGGATATTTTATGTAAGGTCGACCGGGCTTCCATGAAATATTCGCTGGAAGCCCGGTGTCCCATTTTGGATACGCAGGTGATGGAATATTCGTTCCGGATTCCCCACCGCTACAAATATTACAAAGGGGACAAAAAGCATATATTAAAAGACATCGCCTATGAATATGTGCCCAGACAGCTTTTGGAACGTCCCAAAAAGGGCTTTAGCGTTCCGTTGGACGTTTGGCTGCGGGGGCCGCTCAAGGAGCGGCTGCTTTCCTACAGCGACGCTGCCTTTTTAAAAAGGCAGGGGCTGTTTGACCCGGACTATGTGCCCCAAATGATACGGGACTGGCTGGGAGCCGGGGATGTGGGGCAGGGAAGCGGAGAAAACTATTCCAAGCTGTCCTGGTCGTTTTTTGTATTTCAGCAGTGGTATGAGCAGATGATTGGAAAGTAGGGGGAAGGGGAATGGAAAGCCCAAAAAAGCATATCGCTTTTTATATCGGATCGCTGCATAAGGGAGGCGCGGAACGGGTATTTGTGAATTTGGCCACCTATTTTGTATCCAAGGGATACCGTGTAACCATGGTGACCCAGTATCAAAGGGAAAATGAGTATGCGCTTCCGGAGGGCGCTGCGCGCGTGCTTTCCGACATCGCGCCGAAAGGGGAGGGGGGACGCGTGCAAAATCTGGTCAGGCGTTACCGGAAGCTGCGCGGGATTTTTAAAGAAATCCGGGCGGATTTGGTGCTTTCCACCATCGGAAAAAATAATTTTATGGCGTTGTGCGCGAATCTGTTTTTGCCTACCCGGGTGGTGGTTTCCGTGGTGGCGGATCCAAAAGAGGAATATCCCGGACGCCTCATGCGGTTTTTGGCCGATGTACTGTTTTGGCTGGCGGACGGAATCGTAATGCAGACCACCGACGCGGTGGGTTTTTTCCCAAAAGCCCTGCAGAAACGATGCGTTATTTTGAAAAATTCGCTGAATCCCGCGTTTGTGCGGCCTCGCTTTGCGGGAGAGAGACCCCAGGATATCGTGGCGGTGGGAAGGATGGACGCCAATAAGAACCATCGTATGGCAATCCGGGCTTTTGCGCGGATTGCCCGGCGGTTTCCGCAAAGCCGTCTGTTCCTCTACGGGGACGGGCCGCTTCGGACAAATTTGGAAGAGGAAATCAAAGAGAGGGGACTGCAGGGGCGGGTTTTCATGCCCGGCGTGGTGGCGGATGTGCCGGAGCGGATAGAAAAAGCGTATGCGTTTTTGCTTACTTCCTTTACGGAAGGGATGCCCAATACGCTTTTGGAGGCCATGTCTTTGGGGCTTTGCTGCATTTCCACGGATTGCCCCTGCGGCGGCCCCAAGGATTTGATCCGCAGCGGAGAAAACGGTTATTTGGTTCCCCCGGACGACGATGGGGCAATGGCCGCCTGCCTGACGCAGCTTTTGGAAAACCCGGGGAAGGCGGACAGGATGGGACAAAGGGCGGCAATGCTGCAGCAGGAATATCTGCCGGAGAAAGTGAACGGGGAATGGGAACGATATTTTAAAGGGATTATGGGGATGCCCCCGCACGGAAATGCATAACGCAGGCAGGGCGGCACGGGCGG
>DERU01000038.1 GCA_002361095.1 Lachnospiraceae bacterium UBA3332 | reverse complement strand
CGCGTGCCTGCCTCCCGCCTTAAACGGTTACCTTTTTGTCATTCCCGATAGGTTTCTTTTCGGAAATAGACATGCCGGTATTCGGAAGGGGTCATGCCGGTTTGCTTTTTGAAGAAATTGCAAAAATAGAACTGACTGCTAAACTCCAGGGATTCCGCAATGTCGGCGATCGGCTTGGAGGTGGAGACAAGCTGCTCCATGGCATATTCCGCTTTGCGCCGGATAAGGAACTGGGCGGGAGTCATGCCGAGCCTTTTTTGGAACAGCTTTGCAAAATGGCTGGGATGGTAGCCTGCGATTTCAGCCATTTGACGGACGGAAACAGACTGCAGCAGATTGGTTTCGGCATACGTGATCGCTTTTTGGATGGAAGAGTCGGAGTCGTTTTCCACCGGGACCACGCTTCCCTGGGGACAGCATTCCAAATAGTAGGAAAGGACATCCAGCAGACGCTGCTTGGCCTTGATAAAGGAGGTCAATTCCTGGTTTTGGGATTCCTGCAGCATGTTCGCAAACAATGCGGCGGCAGTTTCCGGATTTTTGGCGTCAATACACAGCGGAAGATGAATCAGGTCGAACAGCTGCGTCCCCTGGCTGTTAATATGGAAATGGCAAAAATACTTTACATAAGGATTCTGCCCGTCGTTAAAAAAAGTCTGGGTGGTTTTTGCGGGCAGCAAATATAATTGTCCCTTGACGGGATGCAGGATTTGCTGATCGACAATGATCGTTCCCGTTCCTTTCAGGATCAGTCCGATACTGCTAAACGGAGGCACGGTGTGGTCCCCTTTCCAGTTTTTGTCGCACGTTAGCAGATCGACGCGCTCCAGGCTGACAGTAATTTCGCGGAACTGGTTTTGCAGGATGTCAAAGGTATTGCTCATAAACGCCTCCCGGAACAAATGTTTGCTTTCACTGCTTACCTGTAACGGTTCAGATAAATTTGAATTGTTATGATTATACCATATCCCTACATCTTTTAAAATCATATATTTTTGACAAATAAATACATGGTGAAAATAAAAAAAACATATTACAATGAAAAAAATGCAGGGAGGGCCGGGGATGGACAAAAAGACGGAACTTATCATAGGGACTTACCAGAATGCAGGACAGAAAGCCCTCCGGGTTTTGGGATTTGACTTAAGCGTTCCCGCTTTTTGTGAACTGGCGGCGGACACGCAGATCGACGCCCCTTCTTTTGCCATCGGGGCGGGGGAATATATTTTTGCGGTCAGTGAAAAAGAGGACGGAATGGTGGCCAGTTTTCGGTATGACCGGGAAAATAAGCGGCTGGTACGGCTGAGCGGGCAAAAGACAAAAGGGGGGCTGCCCTGTTATCTGCATTTTGACAGGCGGCATATGGCTTTGTACGCGGCCAATTACGGAACCGGAAGCGTGTCGGTGTTTCCGGTGGACGCAGCGTTTCGGATCGGGGCGTGTATGCAGCTGCTTACGCATGAGGGAAGAAGTGTGGTCAGGGGACGGCAGGAGTGTGCGCACGCCCATTCCGTCGAGGAAGTTACCTTTGCGCCGGATTATAAGATTGTGCAGGATCTTGGAAGCGACGCGCTTTGGCTTTACCGTACACAAGAGGACGGTAAATTGGAATTTTGCAGCAGGATTGCGGTTCCTTCCGGTCATGGCCCCCGCCATGTCGCATTTGGAAAAAAGAAACAGCGGATCTATGTGGCCTGTGAACTGGCAAACGTGGTGGATGTATATCAGTGGGAACCGGAAAACTGCAGGGTGAAATTGATACAAACCGTTTCCACCCTGCCGGTTTCGTACCGGGGGGAGAACACCGTGGCGGATATCCATGTTTGGGGGGACGACGGGTTTTTACTGGTATCCAACCGGGGACATGACAGTATTGCCGTTTTCAAAATTCTGGAGGACGGATGTCTGGCTTTGCGGGAAATTGCTTTTGCGGGAGGGAAAAACCCGAGAAATTTTTTGCCCCTGCCGCAGGGGTATGTTCTGATTGCGGCGCAGGATTCCGCCGTCATCCGGGTGGCGCGGCTGTCCGAAAGCGGCGGTTTGGAACTGCTTTCGGCAAGTTATCCGATAGAGTTCCCGGTGTGTGTCAGGACGTTTGCCTGACGCTGCTTTGGGGAAAATGCACACCGGGCGCGATGGCAGGGGGGCGGAAGGAATGACGAACAGGGAGAATTTTTTATCCATGATACGAAGACAAGGGTATGAGCGGGTACCGGTACAGTTTAACCTTTGTCCCCATTTACAACAGGTATGCAGAGAACGGCTTCATGCGCAGGACTATGTTTCGTATTTTGAAATGCCCTGGCGGGGGGTGGAGGATCTGCGTCTGACAGACCACGATGTGGAGCGGTACCGCAAGTTTTACAAAAGACCCCTGGCGGACGGCGCGGATCTGGACACTTGGGGAGTGGGACATGAAAAATCGCCCAACAGTATGCATATGACCTATATGCGCCATCCCATGGAAAACATGGAGACGCTGGAAGAGGTGATGGCGTATCCTTATCCGGATTACGCTGCGGCGGACGGTTCCCACCAGGCCGCGCAGGTACAGGCTATCAAAGAGCGGGATTTGATCGCGCTGGGGGATATGGAGATGACGGTCTGGGAAACGGCGTGGTACTTAAGGGGCATGGAAGAACTGTTCTGCGACATGATGGAGGAAAATGAGATCGCGTCTTTCCTTTTGGATAAGGTGACGCAGCTTTCCGTGATCCGGGCGCGCGCCTATGCGCAGGCAGGGGTGGACGTATTGTTTTTGGGCGACGATGTGGGGATGCAGCACACCACCATGATGAGCGTGGAACTGTACTGCCAATGGATCAAGCCGCGTTTGAAGAAGGTGATCGACGAGGCGAAGAAAGTGAAGCCGGATATTTTGGTTTTCTATCATTCCTGCGGATTTATAGAGCCGATGATCCCCCATTTGATCGAAGCAGGAATCGACGTGTTAAACCCTATTCAGAGCGAGTGTATGGACTTTGAAGAAATCCATAAAAAATACGGGAGTCAGATTTCTTTCCACGGTACCATCGGTACCCAGACGGTGATGCCCCATGGGACGGTACAGGAGGTGAAGGAAACCGTATGGAGGAACCTGGACATCGCGGGAGAAAAGGGAGGGCTTTTTGTCGCGCCTACCCATATGTTGGAGCCGGAAGTGCCGCTGGAAAATATTTTGGCCTATGTGGATGCCTGCCGCAGTTATAAATGCAGGAAATAGAATGCGGTTTAAGTGGGTCGTGCACAGGGAAATCCATTTTACAGCCGGGATGGGAAGGCATGGGCGCAAGGAGGGACAACGGCCCTTTCC
>DERU01000146.1:1124-5152 GCA_002361095.1 Lachnospiraceae bacterium UBA3332 | reverse complement strand
CCTCCCGTCCCGGCTGCAAAATTGATTTCCGTGTCGAAAGCATGTTTCGGTATTGTAAGCAAAAAATTTTAATGTTAGAATAAAAAGATAAGGAAGGGAAAAGCGGTACTTTCGGAAGAAGTTGCGCGGCGCGCAGATAGGGGTAGGAATGGACGAGCATGAAATAAAGAAACGCAGGGGGGCGAATATCCAGGCGGACAATGACGGATATTTGTATGAAATGAGACAGGTGATCATGCGCAATGCCGAGACGTTGGATGTGATTCAGCGCTATACGGACAAGAGTGCCGTAGGCATGCAGAAGCTGGCGGAGCAGAGTCTGGACGGTATCCAGCGGGTGACGGCGGAGAGCGCTGGCGGACTGCGCAGGATAATTGAAACCGGAACCAGCAATGTCAACCGGGCAGCCGAGGCGGGGGAATCCAATTTGGCGCTTGCGGTACAGGAAGGCGTCAGCAGAATCGGGCAGTTGGCGGAGGATTCCGTTTCCGGGATCAACCGGTTAACCGAGGAGAGCGCCATGAGCGTCAACCGGATTGTGCAGGATGGTCTGATACGAATGGAGACACTTGCGGCGACGGAGGAAGAGACGATCCAAAGGATGTCGCAGGAATGCCAGAGCGGTTTGCGCAGCTGTGTACAGGAATGTCTGGCACAGGTGAACGCTTCTTATAAAAAAAATCAGGAAGCAGCCGAGACGGTGGAAAAAATTGAGGCGGCGATTCTTGCGCACATGGAGGCCATAAAGGAACTGTTAAAACAATCGGACGATTATACCCATAAAGAAAATGTCAAAGTTTACCGGAATGTGCAGGCGGTGGTGGTGGATGAAGTCCGCAAACAGATGGAAGCCATGAAATCGCAGAGTGAGAAACTGGAGGAACAGAACGGTGCTTTGCAGCATCAAAACAGAGGGCTGCGTCCCTTGGCGATTGTCACGCTTGTGGCGGCCGTGGTGAATGTCGTGCTGATGGCCGCACGGATTTTGGGGTTCTTTTGATGGGCCGGGTAAATTGGCGTCCCGGCAATATGCTGTATCCGGTTCCGGCGGTATTGGTGTCTGTAGCGGACAGGCAGGGGCGTCCGAATATTTTTACGGCGGCTTGGGTGGGGACAGTGTGCAGCGATCCTCCCATGCTATCCGTTTCCGTGCGTCCGGAGCGCTATTCCTTTGCCGCTTTGCAGGAGACGGGGGAATTTGTGGTTAACCTTACTACAAGGAAGCTGGCGTCTGCTGCGGATTTTTGTGGGGTAAAAAGCGGACGGGATGTGGACAAGTTTGCATGTATGCATCTGACTGCCGTTGCCGCAAATGAGGTGAAGGCGCCCCTGATCGGGGAAAGCCCGGTTTGCCTGGAATGCCGGGTGGAACGGTCGCTTGCGCTGGGCAGCCATACCATGTTTGTGGCGCGGGTGGTGTCGGTGAGCGTGGATGAAGCGTATTTGGACAGCCAAAACCGTTTTCATCTGGAATGGGCGGAGCCGATTGTGTATTCCCACGGTACGTATTTCGACCTCGGAAAAGCGATCGGAACTTTTGGATACAGCGTAGCGAAAAAGAAAAATTATCATAGTAAGAAGAAAAAATGAAAAAAAATGTAAATATAGTACGGGCGGCGAAGGCTGCCTATCTGTTATCAACCAGCGTAATTTGCTTTTGCGCCCTCTTTTTTACCCCTTCGTTTGAGAAGTTTACGCATACCGGCGATAATTATTTTACCGTGACGGTGAACGGAACCGAAGTGGGTTCCTGCGCGGACAAAGACTCTGTGGACGAATTGGTTATGCGGGCCCGCAGGGAAATTGCGTCGGACAGCGACGACATGGTTTATATTCCCGTGGACATTTCCGTGGAAGGACAGGAAATGGTTTTCGGACAGGTGGACGGGCAAAGGCAGCTTTTGTCAAATATAAAAGCCGTGCTTGAAGACAGCGCAATCGAGACGCTTCGGCATGCATATACGGTAAAAATTAATGAGTATATGGTAAATTTGGGGAGCAGCAGGGATGTATTGTCCCTTCTGCAGAAAGCCATTGACAAATATGATACGGACCGGGAGTATCAGGTCAGTCTGGTCGTCGATCCGGACAGGGAACTTAATGTGCTTACCACGGCCATCACCAAAAGGGAGGGTGAGGTAAGGCAGGAGCATGCCGTCGGGGAAGGCGCCGGCGTGGATTCGTTTTTTGGGGAATTGTTTGAGGAAGTAGAGCCGGATTTGGAAAAGAGCGGTTTTACGGATTTGGACTATGGCATGGTGGACATTGACTTTGGGGACACGGTGGAAGTGGTGGACGCCTATTTGATGGACAGTGAGATTACGCCGCTTGCAGAGGCGGTGTCGGAAGTGACCGCAGATCAGGAAAAGGAACAGATTTATGAGGTGCAGTCCGGCGACACGCTTTCCGAAATTGCGGAGAGCAAAGGACTGTCCATTGCGGATTTGGTTGCCATCAATCCTACCTTGGAGAGTGAGGATTCCATGATCCGTGCCGGGGATGAACTGATCATTACTGTGCCGGAGCCGCTGCTTTCCGTGGTGCATATGGAGCGGATTTATATGGAAGCCAGTTATGACGCCGATACGGTATATGTGGATAACGACGGCTGGTATACCACCGATTCCGTCATCCGCCAACAGCCGTCCGCAGGGTTTAGAAAGGCGGCTGCGGTAATTACCTACCGCAATGATGTGGAGGTATCGCAGGAAATTGTCAAAGAGTATGTGGTAGCGGAGGCGGTTCCAAAGATTGTGGAGCGGGGAACCAAAGTCCCGCCCACTTATATCAAACCGATTTCCGGTGGGCGGCTTTCGTCCGGTTTCGGCGGACGGCGTGCGCCTACGAGAGGCGCGTCCACCAACCACAAGGGGGTGGACTGGGCAACTCCGGTGGGCACTTCGGTGGTTGCATCCTGCGGAGGTACGGTGACGAGGGCCGGCTGGGGAAGCGGATATGGATATGTGGTCTATATCCGGCACGAGGACGGCAGGGAGACCCGCTACGGGCATTTGAGTAAGGTTTTGGTATCCGCAGGCCAAAAGGTGCGGCAGGGGCAGAAAATTGCCCTGAGCGGAAACACGGGGCGCAGCACGGGCCCACATCTGCATTTTGAACTCCGGATTAACGGAAATGCGGTCAATCCCCTTTCCTATCTGCATTGAGGAAGGGGACAGGCCGCAGCGCCTGCGCTGTGACAAACAGGTGTTTCGTTCAATTTTGCTATTTACAAATGTTGGGGAATATACTATAATCCTCAAAGATGGCAAATGGAAGGCGATCGTCTCGATTTGCCATTTGCTTTATAACGGTAAAGAGAATGGTTTGGATTCTTTTTCGGATACAGGAATAAACCTTTAAAAATAGAAGATAATAGATAGCGCAGCTTCAGGTAGTTCCTATAATATGCAGAGGTATGAATATGGAACAATACGCAATTAACGGCGGGAATCCGTTGGTTGGGGAAGTGGAGATCGGAGGGGCCAAAAATGCGGCGCTCCCGATTCTGGCAGCTTCTTTGATGACGGACGAAACGGTTCTTATAGACAATATGCCGGATGTGAGGGATACCAACATCCTTTTAGAGGCCATGCAGGGCATTGGCGCACATGTGGAACGGATAGACAGGCATACGGTGAGAACCCACGGGGCTTTTGTCAACAGCCTTGTGGTGGAAGGGGATTCCGTTAAGAAAATCAGAGGTTCTTATTACTTTTTGGGCGCTCTTTTGGGCAAATATAAGGAGGCGACCGTAGTACTTCCCGGGGGCTGTGACATTGGCTGCCGCGCCATTGACCAGCATATCAAAGGATTTAAAGCGCTGGGGGCGGAGGTTACTATCGCACACGGTATGATTACGGCCAGGACGCAGCATCTTGTCGGCAATCATATCTACCTGGATGTCGCCAGTGTGGGCGCAACCATCAATATTATGATGGCGGCGGTTTTGGCGGATGGCAGGACCATTATTGAGAATGCGGCCAAGGAACCCCATGTGGTGGATCTGGCCAATTTCCTGAACAGTATGG
>DERU01000146.1:481-783 GCA_002361095.1 Lachnospiraceae bacterium UBA3332 | reverse complement strand
ATATTAAAGGCGCCGGTACGGATGTGGTGCGTATCAGGGGCGTGGAAAAGCTGCATAGGACGGAGTATACCATCATTCCCGATCAAATTGAAGCGGGAACCTATATGTTTGCCGCAGCCGCCACCGGAGGGGATATCACGGTGAAAAATGTGATCCCCAAGCATTTGGAGTCCGTCAGCGCAAAGCTGACGGAGATCGGATGCAGGGTGCAGGAGGCGGACGACATTGTGCGCGTGGTGGCGGGGCCTTTACACCATACCCATGTCAAGACTTTTTTTTATCCCGGTTTTCCCACGGATATG
>DERU01000146.1:0-172 GCA_002361095.1 Lachnospiraceae bacterium UBA3332 | reverse complement strand
CCACGGATATGCAGCCGCAGATTGTGGTAACACTTGGACTGGCGCAGGGAACCAGTATCGTGACGGAGAGCGTCTTTGAGAATCGTTTCCGTTATGTGGAAGCGCTGATTCGTATGGGGGCGAGTATCCGGGTGGAAGGCAATACCGCGATTATTGACGGCATCTCCCGCTA
>DERU01000130.1:5444-7718 GCA_002361095.1 Lachnospiraceae bacterium UBA3332 | reverse complement strand
CAGTAGATGCGCAGACCTGTCTGAACTGTTACAAAAATCATTCCTGTCAGGTTGCGGACGGATATGCAGGCTCCATCTCCCACAGTTCCAGTTCCAAAATCCTTTGCACTTCCCCGCCCAGCCGTATTTTCCTCTTCTTTCCCTCTATATAGTTGCGCGCCGTCACGGATTTTTTTTCATTCAAATACACCTCTATCATGGAATGATCCAGAAAATATTCCATGCGGACCGGTTCTTTTCCGATCTCTACCCGGTCGACGCCGCCCCGGTAAATTCCCAGCTGCCTGCCGCTTTCATCCGTGACACCAAGCCTGCCCTCCCGCCTGTCATAAAAAACAATCCTCTTACGGTCACAGTCCCCGGTTTCCAAAAACAGGGATTGCGCATCTGCGGCCAGACGCATTCCAAAAAGATTCCCCTCAAACCGCAAAAGCGCCCCGTTCGCTTCTTCCACAGAAACATTTTCCAGATGTAAAAGCCTCCTTTTCCCCAACCCGTACAATTCCCGGATGGGTCTTATGCGCAGCCGTCCTTTCCGGATAAAAAGTTCCACCGGCAAACCGCCGTTGTGCGCCCAGCCTGCACGGAATTCCTCCCTGCCGCTTCTTTTTCCCTGCGCAATGGAAAACACCACGCTGCGTCCGTCCGGCGTCACAAAGCCGCTGGGGCCCGTAAAAATGCCGCCGCCCAAATCCAATAATAACGCCTTTTCGTGGAAAGGACAAAACTTTTTCTCCTCCGGTTTCCATTTTCCCAAAAAAGCGTAGGTTTCCACGGCCTGCCCCTCAGTCTGACAGGCGCACAAAAGGAAAATATGGCAATATGTACCGCCGTCTTCGTCCCGCAGGGGAAGCAGTACCGGCAGTTCAAAGACATGCCCCAATTCCGGGTTCTTTTCATAATCGTAGGAAAGGAAAAATCCGTGGGACTGCCAGTTTTGCAAATCCGCAGAGGAATACAGTACCGCGTTCCCGCCGCCGTTTCCGGCATCCCCGGTTCCCACCAGCATAAAATAGGCCTCCCTTTCCGTCCACACAAAAGGATCCCTAAATTCCCCCGGCCACCCTTGCGTCTGCCGCAGCACAGGCTCCTTATGTTTGCGCCACACACAAAGCTTTCCCTCTTCGTCCGTTTCCCCTTCGGCCTGCGCCACAAACTGGTTCGGAAAACAGCCATTGTTCCCCGCCGTGTAAAAAATGCGGGGCCTTCCCTGCCGGTCCACCAGACTGCTGCCCGACCAGCAGCCGTCCGGATCCGGTCCGTCCCCTTCCGGCTCCAGCGCCCAGGGCATATCTTCCCAGTGCACCATATCCCGGCTTATCATGTGTCCCCACCGGATATGATCCCAGATGGGCGCATGAGGGTTTGCCTGATAAAAAATATGATACCGGCCCCGAAAGTACATCGGGCCATGGGGTTCGTTCATCCATTTGCCCGGAGCGATCAGATGATAAACGGGACGCTGCACATCCCCCTGATACGCTCCCCGGTCCGGCAGGAGCCTTTTGGCCGCTTTTCCCACAGGATAGGCGCTGCAGCGTTTGGCCGCCTCTTCCCCGCGCAAAACCGCTTCTTCCAGTATAACCTCTCCCATAAGGCCGTAGAAGCATCCCGCAGCGCTTTCCTCCCGGTATGTCCCATGATCCACATATTTTCCAAGATACGCCGCCCGGTCCGGCCATTGTATCCGCATATAGCGCGGAAACTGCTTCCGGTTGGATAAGATGCCGTTTACGTAAAGATCGCACCAGCCCGCTTCCTGCCAAAAAACCACCGTAACAAGATTCCAGGCATTTTTGACCACGTGTGCGTTGATCGAAGAAAAGGAAAAGCATTCCCGCCCGTTTCCGAATCCCACCCGCACCCGCCCGTGTTTCAGCAAACATATGTAAAACCCTTCCCTGCTTTCCGCCATATACCTGGAAAACAGACCGTCCCCATGACCCGACCACCCCATGGGCGCAATCCAAAAGGTCACGGAAAAATCTTTGCCGGGCTTCCACCCCTCCCCCGTATCCGAAAACCAGACCGAATACCCGTCAAACAAAAGCGCCTTTTCATAAAACCGGCACATCCGGTTGGCAAAGGGTTCCCGGTTCAGACAAAAACGTACCGCTGTCTCCCGCCGTCTGTCCGCTTCTTTCTGTTCCCCGGTTTTAGCGGCGTCCGCCGCGACGCAGACCGCCTCCTTTTGCATGCCTTTCTCAAACGTTAACCGAATCATAAGCGTCTCCTTTTTTAAAAAAGGGCAGACCGTTTTACCCTGTCTGCCCC
>DERU01000130.1:0-5156 GCA_002361095.1 Lachnospiraceae bacterium UBA3332 | reverse complement strand
CTGCCCCGTAACGATACAGGCATGCCTGCACCGCTGCCGTCCCCATTCCCTGCGGCGGCTGTAGGTACGCGCAGCGCAGCCTTTTACCGGCGGCGATACACGTTACTCTCCAAGCGCCGCCGCATACCGGTCATAAGCCGCCTGCCAGGCGCCGATCACATCCTGCAGTCCCATACTGTCCAAATCTGCCAGGTACTGATCCCACTCGTTTTCAATGCCGCCGTCCCGCAGCCAATGCGCAATCCTCTCCTCGCTCATGGCCTTTAAGTCGCTGAGTTTGTCATTGATCACTTCGATCTCTTCCTCCGTGTAAACGACGGAAGGGAAATACTCGGTGCTGTCCACATACTGGAACCAGAAATTGTTCAAATCGTCCAGCCTTTCCTGTGCGCGGTCCTCCATGTAGTAATATGTGCCGTAGTCCTCTGCCAGCTGCTCGGAGGGACCGGTCCACTCGGATTTGGATTTCAATTCGCCCGCCGTCTCGCCTTCTTTTAACTCCCGCATGGAATAACATCCGTTTTCATCCGGTTCATCCGTCCAGTAGGTGCCGATCGGGCCGTAGATACACTGCATGCTGATGATGGGATCGTATCTTTGATCCACCCATTTGAGCAGGAGTTCGGGATTCTTACACGCTTTGGTCACGGAGAAGGAATCATGTCCCGTGGTTCCCATTTCATTTAAGTTCACGTGGTGCGTACCGTCAGGGCCGTTTAAAATCGGCAGATAGGCATAGTCCGCCGCGCGCTCTGCGCCTACCACTTCGGGAATCTCCCACCATACGAACACACCCAGACGGGCGTCGTCGCCGTTGCCCTTTGCGATATACTGGCTGGAATCCTGCGAAAAGACTTCGATATCAATCAGTCCTTCCTCAAACCAATCGTGGTAGTAAGCGATGGCGTTTTTATATTCCTCGGAAGCCGCCTGATAGTACACCTTCCCGTCCTTGATGGCCCTGTGGTCCATCTGGTAATCCGTACATCCGAAAGGCGCAAAGAAAGTGCTCATGCCCGCGCACCACGCGCCGTTGCTTTCGGGGAAAATAAAGGACATGGGAATCTCATCGGAAGGATCGCCGTTCCCGTTCACGTCGTTTTCCTTAAACGCCTTCAAAACCTCATGCAGTTCGTCCACCGTGGCAGGCATTTCCATGTCCACCGCTTCCAGCCATTTGGTATTGATCGCCGTAAACTGCGGAATTGCACCGATATAATACGTGTTGCCGTCCTTGTAAGTAAAACCCATTTCGGAAATGCCGGGCAGTCCGTAAATATGTCCGTCGGGCATGGTACAGGTCGCCAGCATTTCCGGACGCTTCTCGATAATCTTGGTCAGGTTGGGCATGGTTTCCGCATTGATATATCCCTCCAGTGGAAGCAAAAGCCCGCTAGCCCCGCCTGTGATCAGTTCGCTGTCGGTCATGCCTGCCGACATCAGGGCGTCGGGAAGATCGTTGCCCGCGTTCAAAATCAGGTTCTTTTTCTCCGTCAGGGTATCGCCGGACACGCAGTTCCAGTCGATGGTCACGCCCGCCGCTTCGTTCAACTGCTGTACCAGCGGTTTCTCGCTGTTATCCGGGGAAAGCGCGCTGATTCCCGCAAAAATCTTAAAATTGGTCTGCCGGGCATCCGCCTGTCCTGCATCGGTACCCGTCTCATTTGCGCCGCTGCCGCAGGCTGTCACAGTCATAACCATTGCCGCCGTAAGTCCTGCCGCCATCCATTTTTTGTAACCCTTTTCCATCATTGTCTCCTATCCTCCTGTTTGTTTTTATTCCTGCAAACGGCCGCCGGCCGGACGTACCGGCCTTTTTTGACGGCCTTTGCATGATCGTTACCGTTTGGCCAAAGCGGGGCCGCAGCGAAACGTCAGCCTTTTACCGCACCGGCCATAAAGCCTTTCTCAAAATATTTTTGTACGAACGGATACGCCACCAGCATCGGAACCGCGCCCACTACGATGGAGGCAAACTTGATCAGTTCCGTAATCTTGTTCGCTTCCGCATAACCCCCGTCCATATTCCCCATCATGGTGGCGGTGGCCTGACTCTGAATCAGAATCTGGCGCAACGCCAGCTGCAAAGGATACCTGGCCTTATCCTCCATATAAATCAGGGAAGTGAACCAATCGTTCCAGTATGCCACCATGGTAAAAATCACCATGACCGCCAAAATCGGTTTTGCGAGGGGGAGGGCAATCTTAAAAAAGGTGCCCAGGTTGCCGCTGCCGTCAATGGCCGCCGCCTCATACAAATCCCCCGGAATGCTGCTTTCAAAATAAGTTCTGGCCACAATCACGTTGTAAACCGCCACGCCGCCGGGCAGAATCAGCGCCCACACACTGTTCAGCAGCCCCGTCCGGGAAACCACCAGATAGGTGGGAATCAGCCCGCCGCCGAAATACATGGTGATGACATAAAAAATCATGATTCCCCTGCGGAAGGGCAGCGTCTTTTTGGAAACACAGTACCCCGTGGTAATGACCAACGCCACGGAAACCGCCGTGCCAAGAACCGTATAATAAATACTGTTCAGATAACCCTTGGCAATGGACTGCTCCCGGAACACCCGCACATAGCCCTCAAAAGTCACCTTGGAGGGGGGCAGAAACGTCTTCCCCGCATACACCTCATACGGATCCGAAATGGAGGCCACCAGCACATAGTAAAGCGGATATGCCACAATCACCACCAGCAAAAGCAGAAAAGTACAATTTACAAGGTCAAACACCCTGTCTGACGACAGCTTCTTTTCCTTTTTCACGTCCACACCCCCCTTATACAAAGCTCACATCGGAAAGCTTGTTGCAGATTTTATTGACTACCAGCAGCAGGATAATATTTACCACCGTGTTAAACAGGCTCACCGCCGTGGAAAAACTGTACATTGCCTTCAGCATACCCTGTTCGTATACATAGGTGGCAATAATCTCCGACGTCTCCTTATTTAAACTGGTCTGCAATAGATACGCCTTCTCAAATCCCACGTTCATCAGGTTTCCGAAGGACATGATTAACTGAATGACGATGACGGGAACCAGTTCCGGTATATCGATATGGATGATTCTCTGCAAAGCGCTGGCTCCGTCCACCTTCGCCGCCTCATGCAGGGAAGCATCCACGCTGGAAAGCGTCGCGATGTAAATGATCGTCCCCCAGCCCGCATCCTGCCAAACACTGGACGCGATGTATATGGTCCGGAAAGCGGAAGCCGAATCAATCAGGTTAACCTCCCTGGCCCCGAAAGCCTGCATGATCATGCTGATGAGCCCACCGTAGGGGGAAAGGAAGATCCGGAGCATACCGCAAAGGATCATGACGGAAATGAAGTGGAGCGCATACAGTATAGTCTGGGACACCCGCTGGAACTTCTTTATCTTTACCTGGTTGATCAGCAGGGCCAAAATGATCGGAATCGGAAATGTCCATAAAATACTGTACAAGCTCAACAGCACCGTGTTCCGGATCATACGGACACTATTATAGTTGTTAAAAAACCTCTCGAACCATTTTAATCCCACCCACGCGCTTCCGAAGAAGCCGTCCATGGCGTTGTAATCCCGGAATGCGATCTGAATGCCGTAAATCGGTATGTACTTATAAATAATTGTGATCACAATTCCCGGCAGCAGCAGCAAATAAAATTCCCAGTGTTTCTTCAACCGCTTTCCAAGGCTTTCCCTGGGTATGGCCGCCGCGCCTGCAGCAGTACCGCGTTCCCTCCCCGTTTTCATACTTTGTTTTCTCCTTCCTAAGATTTTGCGACGTTTATGGTTTCTCTTCCTTTTTGAAACGTTTCATATTTGTTGTACTGATCATAACACTTCACACACGTTTTATCAATATGATTTTGACAAACAATTCAAATTCGTTACATTTTCCCAAATATGAAACGTTTCAATTATGTATTTTTACCAGTTGAAACGTTACCCAATAAATGGTACAATATTTTTATGACAGTATGGATAACAGAGGAGAAATCCGATGCCAACCCGCTTGCAGGAGGATTTTTGACCTCAGGATCCACAAAAACGCCGAAAAACAGCTATTTTTGCAGAAAAATCAGACTTTTGAAAAACGGAGGAATCTTATGACTTTCCAAAAAGCATCCACCATGAAGGACGTGGCCAAAGAAGCCGGTGTCGCCCTCGGCACGGTGTCCAAGGTCATCAACGGTATTCCCGTCTCCGAGAAAAACAAAATTAAGGTGGAAAACGCCATTGCGGCCTTACATTATGAAGTGAACACTTACGCCCGGGGCCTTAAGACCCAGAAAAGCAATCTGGTGGCCCTGCTCATTCCCAACACCCACAATCCTTTCTTTGCCTCTTTTGCCGACTACATCGAGGGAGCGCTTTATAAAAGGGGCATGAAGCTTCTTCTATGCTGTGCGGACGGGATTCCGCAAAAAGAAATCGATTACCTGAACATGGCCATCAATAATAAAGTGGACGGCATCATCGCGCTGACCTATTCCGATGTGGGCAAGTACATTGCTCCCGGCTTTCCCATTGTGGTATTTGACCGTTTTTTTGAAAACCAGGTGATCCCCCGGGTAGCTTCCGACAATTTCGCAGGCGGCTGCCTCGCGGTCGAAAAGCTTTTGGAATTCGGCTGCAAACACCCGGTTTATATCCGCTTCCATTCCGTTTTCCCCGGCGAATCCGACAAACGCAGGGACGGATACCTTTACGCCTGCAACAAATACGGTCTGGAGCCGGACTTTCTCGACGTAGTGGACTGCGACGAAAAACTTACCCTTATGAAAGAATTCCTGGACCGCCATAAAAATCCGGACGGTTCCCTGCGTTTTGACGGCGTTTTTGCCCATACGGATTACCACGGTTATCTGTTCCTGCGGCTTTTGCAGCAGGAAGGATTCCGGATTCCGCAGGATGTGCAGATCATCGGATTCGACGGTATCTACAAGTTCGGAAACGAAAACGAAGAACTGTTCGTCTCCTCCATCTGCCAGCCGCTGGAGCAGCTTTCCGAAAAATGCGTGGAAATTCTGATCGCCCAAAACACCCAGACCGTTCCCAGCCTGACGCTGCTTCCCGTCGAATACCGCTATGGGGGCACCACCAAAGAAAGCGGCAGGCCAGGCAGCGGCCCTTCCCAGGGCGTTAAAACACGTAGCAGTTCATAGGGC
>DERU01000074.1:2786-5707 GCA_002361095.1 Lachnospiraceae bacterium UBA3332 | reverse complement strand
CCTTCCCTGGCTCCCTGCATTTCCTCCCACCGGATTTTTTCATTTAAGTCAGCTTCCAGCTTTTCCTCTATACCAGGTTCCAGATATATAAGCTGATCGTAATCCAAAAATGCGAGTTCTTCGTCAATCAATTCCCGCAGGCTGTCATACTGCCGCTTCTCCACGCATACCCCATCCACATACTGGTTTAAAGAAAAATTGATCAGGTCTACGTTCATCTGTATTTCCAGTCCGCCGTTATCCGTAATGCCATAAGCAATCCCTATTTCTTCCAGGTTGCTGAAATCCACGTTATCCTGTTCGTATTCTTCAAGGCAGAAATCTTCGATCAGGCGCTTCGCTTCCTCCATATCCCGGCTGTCCGGCACCTGTGTTTCCGCTTCTTCCCTGTAAACGGCGTCTTTTTCCGGCTCCGGCGCTGTATGTGCTTCCTCCGCCTGCCTTCCGGCATCCATCCCTGCCTGTGCCATATCTTCCGGGAAATTTCCGTGTTCTAAATCATTCTCCCACTCCTGTTCCACACATTCCCGGACAAAGGGGACAGATTCCTCCCGGAAAATCGGAAACCACCCCTGCATATCCAAATCTTTCAGGCTGACACGCCCTTTTTCATAGTCAATGCTGTCAACCTCCATGTGCCGCCCGTCAATGGTCAGCTTCATCCCAAGGGGGATGTAGTCGGCAATATCCCTCTCCTTTACAATCTCATAAGGGGCGTTTTCCCCGCGCTCCGGGTCCGGTCTGGCAATGACAACGCTCTGCCCATGCTCCAAAAGGTCTTTTACTACCGCCTGCCATACCCTGCCCCCGGTAACGGAAGTCTCCCCAAGCCCGTCAATCTCTCTTGTAAGCAGCTTTGCGGAAAGGGCAGGGGCTGCCGCCTCCGCGTCTTTGCCGTAAAACAGGATGTATTCCCCCACCTGTACGCCCACCAGCTTATCCGGATGTTCTGCTTTGAGGTTTAAATATTCCTCCACATTGGGGGCAAGGTCTGTTTCTGCCTGTACCGCTTTGGTATCTCTTTCTGTTCCTTCCAAGACCGGCGCGGGTTCCTCCTTAATGACGGGTTTTCCGTCCTGATAGAAAATTTCTTTCCGGTCTCCATCTGCCTCCATAACAGCCCGCTCCGGGCGGTACCTCTGTTCTTCGATGTTATGGAACCATTGGTTGGCAAAGCGGTTTAAATCTTTGCGGAGTTTCGGAATCCATCTTCCGGGTTCGGGATAAACCTGCTGGTACACCCCCATGCTGTCCTGCTGATAAGTAAGCGGCTCCAATGTCCCTTTTTCGTGGTCGATCCGGAAGGTCATCTCCGGGTCAGCCATAGAATCACCGTTCTGCAGGTAATAATGTGCTATGGAGATTTCATTGCTGCCCACAGCCTCTATGTGCAGCGGCATCATGGCCTCTCCCGCCCGTAACTGCATAGCGGTGTAATGCTGGCTGGTAAAATCAGGGAACAGCCGCATAAATGCCCGGTAATTCAGTTCCGGTAACGTCCTGCCCTTCTTCTTATCCTGTGTCTCCGCCTCTCCCGCGCCGGCTTTTTCCTGCCCTCTGTTTTCTTCCGTCAGCAGATTGTCCGTATTTCCGGATTCTATCGGTTCCGCATCTTCCGGGGCGGCCTGTCTCTGCACAGAAGCTGCCCCTGTTTCCTTTGCCCATTCCGGCGCATCCGGCTCCCCGGCATGTCTCTCTATCGCGTCCCTGCTGTCTGTCACCACGTCCTGATAGGTGCGCTCCAAAATATCCTCCACCATCCACGCCCTGAACATGGGAAGGGACTGGAAAGCATCATATAAATCCGGCTGGCTCTCCACAATCTCATTGATAAAAAATCCAAGTTCATTGTCCAGTTCTGCTGCTGCGCTGTCATAGTCCGTCTCACGGTCACGCAGGTAAGAATAGAAACTGCTCTGCCGCACCACATCACTCAGCATGGAAAGCGCTTCTCTGTATAACTCTGCCGCAGATTTCCCCGCAGGGGACGCTTTTGCATCCTCCTCTGTTCCAATCTCCGGCTCTGCCTGGGTTGGTGTGGAAAACACGGGAGCCTCCTGTGTGGCGGAAATATTCATCTGTGCCTCGGCCGCCACTTTCCGTATCTGTTCCTTGACGGCCTCCGGCAGACCTTCATCGTAAAATGTCACGCTCCTGTCAGCGTCTATATGGGCAACCGTCTTATAATCGCCGTGTTCTTCTTCCAGGCGGTTCCACACGGTCAGGCCGTTCCCCAGAAAGCCATAGCCAATATCGTAATGGGAAAGGACGGCTTCCTCCTGCTCCTTTATCTGTTCCAGGTCAGAACCGGTTTTACTTGAGGCAGTATCCGCCTGCCCTGCATCTTCCTCATTTACAGCCATAAAATCAAAAGTAAGCTGGCCGTCCGGCCTTTCTTTCACTTTCCCCGGCTGTTCTTTTGCAAGGTTCTTCTGCTTTTTGGCAAGGGCGCGGGCGGCGGCTTCCAGTTCCCCTAAAGGTTCCTTTTCCTTTCTGGATGCGTCCTGCTTCTCTTTTGCTTCCTTTTTTGCCGCCTCCCTTTTCTGCCTTTCCGCCCGCAGGGTTTCCTCCGGCAGCGGCGTAAACAGGGAGTATTCTCCCCTCTGGTATGCGCCCATATCTTCAATAGCCCTCTGCATGATGCCGTAACTGCGGCTTTCTTCCGGCGTTACGGTGGCAAAAGATTCCAGCATATCTTCATACAATGCCGCGCTGATTTTGGCATCATCCAGCATAGGCTTAAAATCCCGCTCCGCTGCATCCACATCCCATTCAATGGAATTGCTGGGGTTCGGGGTATTAGGGCAGTAAAAATAAAAGGCGTATATGCTCCGCGCAAGCCGTATCTTTTCATACTCGGAGGTATACGCCATTTCTTTCGGGTTTAAGTATCTTCCGGCATCAATCAGTTCCCCGATCCG
>DERU01000074.1:2566-2707 GCA_002361095.1 Lachnospiraceae bacterium UBA3332 | reverse complement strand
TTCTTCCGGCGTTACGGTGGCAAAGGATTCCAGCATATCCTCATACAATGCCGCACTGTACTTTTCATCATCCAGCATGGGCCTAAAATCCCGCTCCGGCGCGTCCACAACCCATATAGGAACATTGCCGGGGTTGGGGGT
>DERU01000074.1:1374-2404 GCA_002361095.1 Lachnospiraceae bacterium UBA3332 | reverse complement strand
CGGGTGAATTTTATCCCTTTGGAATCATGCCATTCGTCATATCCAATGTTCCCACCGCCACCAGTTCCGTACTCATTTTTCAGGAAATCCGCCCGCTCCTTCGCATCATGCCCCTGGCAGAAAAACGAATAAATCCGCATTTTCCCCTCGGAGACACCGCTTCCGCGCATAAACATCCTGTCAATTTCATCTTCCGTGATAAAGCTGCCTTTTGCCGGCTCAAACCCCTCCATGCCGTGAAACTGCCTCGGCTCTATGTCAAGATTGAAAAGGCCGTTTAATATCTCCTGCGGGTTATGGAAATGGAAACGCATAAGGTCGCGGTCTGCCTCATAAGCGCGGACAAAATCGGTAAGTTCCGAAACAAAAACGTCGCGGCTTTCCTTTTCCTCCAAAAGCCCTGCAATCTTTTCCGTGCTGTCAGGGAATCCCCCATACAGTTCTGAAACATGCGGCAGGAAACCGCCCTCCACCGCTTCTTCGCTTAAATCCTGCCGCAGATACCACAGCTTTGCGGCCAGTTCCTGATACTCATTTCCCCTTGCGGTATCTAATATTTCCTGCGTGGCATAGATGCCTTCTTCCAGAAGTTCCGATACCTGCTCCGCCGCCTGTTCCCAGGTTACAAGGGTAGCGCCGGGGACATTGGCAGTGCGTCCGGGCGCGATCTTTATCCCTTCCTTATCAAACCATAAAGCGTATTTTTCCCCGGCAACCGTAAGCCCCTTGCCTCCTGTGCCGTATTCTTTTTGCAGGAAAGCGGCGGCTTCTTCGATAGAAGGGGACTTCTGGTAAAAGGCGGCGATCCGCATGGTGCTGTTTTTTTCATTCCCGCCGCTGGTGAGCGCGCGTCCAATCACGCCTTTAGGAACTTCCGGCACCGGCTTTCTGCCGCGGGCCGGGGAATCTGCCGTTTTCCCTTCTTCCTTCGCCTGGGCAATGCGCTCCACCTGTTCCTCCACTGTTGGGAAAAGGGAAATCTGAAAATATGCAGGCGCAGAAACGGCGGGTTCATCACCCGCCGTTTCCT
>DERU01000074.1:0-1085 GCA_002361095.1 Lachnospiraceae bacterium UBA3332 | reverse complement strand
GTTCATCACCCGCCGTTTCCTGCTCTTTCTCATTTTTCTGTTCTTCCTGCCTTACCTGTAAACGATCTCCTGAAGCACCGCTTCCTCCGCCTGTGCCGTCAGGCTGTTCACCGCCTGCACCCACGCCATCTGGTCGCGTTCTTTCAGGCTCTCGTCCACTCCCTGCTGCTTCATCATCTCTGCCACCGTCCGGTCTACCTGCTCCTGTGCCTGTCCGTCTATCTGCCGTAAGTGGGGTATCAGCCTCCCCGTCAGCAGCATGGAGGTGTACGTCCCGTGATGGTTCTCCATGAGGAAGGTCTGCCGCAGCATCCCGTACTTCCCGATCGGCATCTCCTCCAGTTCTTCCTCCCCGTCCAGCATCAGCTCCGGTATCTGATAATCCCCGTTCTTCATGTATGTCAGTGCTGCCATGATCTTTGCTCCTTTCTTCGCTTTCGCGCTTTAAAGTGTTAAACTGTTCTGTAACTTTAGTATACCCTATGTCCGTGGATTTTGCAAGGGAATTTTCTGCCGTTTTTTGGATATTTTTTTGCCGGCCTGCCATTACCTCCCGGTCATAATTCCTGATCACTTTTCCAATCTCCTGCAAAATCTCCATTGACAGGGTGCTTGCCGCGCTCCCTAAATGGTGCAGGACAGCCGGCGTGGAAAATTCCGTGATGCCTGCCAGTTCCTCATCCTCCATGTAATCGGAAGGGTCAAGACCGCAGCGGGTAAGGAGGGTGTACTGGACGCTTGCCGTCAGCGTATTCCGGAAGCATACCTCAAGGTTTAACTGGTCAAGCCCCTCTAAGAAACTTCCTTCCGCATCGTAGGCAAGTTCGCGCAGGTATTCCGGGCAGGCTTCCTCCACGGCTTTCGCCGCAATCTCCATCAGCCCGCCCCCTAATTCCTTCCGGCTTCCCTCCCCATAGCGGTTCTCTAAGGCGGCAAGGACAGGCGCATGGTGTTCCTCCCGCATCTCCCATAAGTACGGCATTCTTGCGCCGCGCACGGGCCTTGTGTCCGCCACATCAAAAACATATTCCAGGTGGGGCCTGCCTGTTTCCGCGCCGCGGATTAAGGCGATCCCTTTGGAGCCG
>DERU01000259.1 GCA_002361095.1 Lachnospiraceae bacterium UBA3332 | reverse complement strand
CGGATCCACCAGGTGGCATAAGTGGAAAATTTGTAACCCTTGCGGTAATCAAATTTTTCCACCGCCTTGATCAGCCCCAGATTTCCTTCCTGTATCAGATCCAGAAAAAGCATGCCGCGCCCCACATACCGCTTCGCGATGCTGACCACCAGACGCAGATTGGCTTCCGCCAGCCTCTTTTTGGCGTCCTCGTCCCCCGTCTCCATCTTCTGGGCCAGTTCGATCTCTTCGTCCGCGGAAAGCAGGGGCACTTTACCGATCTCCTTTAAGTACATGCGGACCGGATCCTCAATGCTGATGCCGTCCGGAATGGTCAGATCCAGATTTTCGACATCCACTTCCTCCTCTTCCGTAAGAAGGAGTTCCTCGTCCGGGATGTCGTCGTCCTCCGTGATGCGCAGCACATCCACACCGTGCTTTTCCAAAGCATCCAGGATTTCGTCAAACTGGTCTTCCTCCAGATGCAGTTCCGCAAAATAATCACTGATCTCCTGATACTCCAGCACATTTTTTTTCTTCTTTGCGATTGCGAGAAGGGATTTTAATTTCTCTTCAAATTTCGCCCTCGTGTTTTCATCCATCATGCTTTACATCCTTCCTGTGTCTGTTTCTATTGTTAACGCTATTGCAGGGAAATATGCGTTTTGTTAAGTTCTTCCAGCTGTTTCTTGCCCGCTATCACGCGCTGCAGGGCTTCCATATCGTTTTCCATGTCCGCACAGTCGCGCTCATAGCTGCTCTTCTTGACGTTATAGACGATATCGTGAAACGCTTTCTCCCTCTCCTGCTCATTTTCCAGCCGCTCCAGCTTTGCGTGGAACAGGGAAGCGACCTCCCGCTGCTCCTGTTCATCCGTAAACATACTGATCACGGCAGCGGCGTTGAACTCCCCTTTCCCTATGTCCGCAAAAAGCCTTTCCGCAACCTTCACATACAGGTCTTCGGTAAAATCCCGCGCAGATATGTATTTGCTGATTTTATGGTATAGCCGGGGCTGGTCCGCAAGCCAGGCAAGCAAAAGCTTCTGGTTTCTTTTCCGGTTATCCTGGGGCGTATTTTTCTTCTGCAAACCGGATTTAGGGCGTTCCACCGGTCGTATCAGGCCGGTGTTTGCCGCATATCCGGCCACAAGCCTGCGCAGGCTCTCATATCCGATATGGTATTTTTCCGCCACCGCTTCGATGTAGTTTTCCCGCTCCACCTCTTCCGAAAACCCGCACAGCTTTCTGGCAATCTCTTTGTGAAACCGGGTTTTCCCTTCCGGGTCTTTTATATCATATTCCTTCTCGGCCTGCCGCAGTTCAAAGAAAAAGCTGTTTTCCGCGCTGTCCAGCCTTTTCCGGAATGCCTCCTGCCCCAGGTTTTTGATGAACTCGTCCGGATCCTTGTAAGGTTCTAAATTGAGCACCTTTCCGGTCATGCCCGACTCCCTCAGGATCCCGATGGCCCGCAGCGCGGCATTCGTCCCTGCGCCGTCGCTGTCATAGGAAAGCACCACTTCCTTGGAATAACGCTTCAAAAGACTGGCCTGTCCGGAGGTAAACGCCGTCCCCAGGGAAGCCACCGCCTGCGTAAATCCCGCCTGATGCAGGGCAATCACGTCCATATAGCCTTCACAGAGGATAAAATGCTCCTTACGGCTTGTCCGCGCGAAATTCAGACCGTACAGGTTCCGGCTCTTGTCAAAAATATCGGTTTCGGGAGAGTTTAAGTACTTGGGCTTTCCCTCCCCCATCACGCGGCCCCCGAAACCGATGACACGGTGATTGATATCCTGAATCGGAAAAATAACCCGGTTCCAGAATTTGTCGTACATACCGTGCTTTTCATCCACATTACAAAGTCCCGCGTCCCGGATCAAATCCGGCGGGTATCCCTTCGCCCTTAAATAACGGATCAGGTCATCGCTGTATTTGTTCGCATATCCCAATCCAAACCGCTTCATGGTCTCGTCGGACAGTTCCCTGCCCTTTAAATATGCATAACCTATGTTTCCCTGTTTGGCGCGCAGCTGGTAATAAAAATATTTGGCCGCTTCCTTATTGACCTCCAATAACCTTGCCCTGCGGCTTTCGGCTTTTTTCTGTTCCTGCGTATATTCCGCCTCCGGCAGGGCGACCCCCGCCCGGTCCGCAAGCACTTTTACCGCCTCGGGAAAAGAGTAATTCTCATATTCCATCAAAAATGTGATTACATTCCCCCCTGCCCCGCAGCCGAAACAATAATACATCTGCTTGGCCCCGGACACGCAAAAGGAAGGCGATTTTTCATTGTGGAAAGGACACAGTCCGAAATGGTTGCTTCCTTTCTTCTGCAGGCGCACATACCCCGAAATTACATCCACTATGTCATTCTTTGCCCGGATTTCCTCAATCAATTCATCGGGATAGTACATTATTCCTCTCATTCCGCCGCCCGAGCGGCATTTTCATCAACGGCGGCTTTGGGACGCGCAGCGCCGCAAAGTCCGGAATCGAAAATTGTAATGTTCGAACTTCCATCCCCGTTCCTTTAATACTGCCAGGATCTGGGAATGTAAATCTCTTCATATTTGGCAATCGCAAAACGGTCCGTCATCGCGCCGATATAATCGCACACTACCCGCTCCCTGGGTTCCCCCTTCCCCATCAGCATCCTGTGCTCCGCGGGCAGAAGTTCCAGGTGATGCAGATAATAATCGTAAAGGGTTTCCATCAGAACCTCCGCTTTTCCCTCCTCCCCCTTGGCCTGGGGATTTTGGTACACGCGCTCAAACATAAACGCCCTCAGCTTCTGCATCGCCCCGTAAACAGGAGCGGACATCGAAATCTCCTTCTTCCCCCTGCTGTTCAAAACAATATCATGAATAAAATGATCCAGCCTTTCCCCCGTCGTACCCCCGATCACCTCCCGGATTTCCCGGGGCACGTCTTTTTCCGTAAGGATGCCGGCCCGGATGGCATCGTCCATATCATGGTGTATGTAAGCGATTTTATCGGAAAAACGTACCACGCAGCCCTCCAGCGTCATGGGACGTCCCTTGGTCTGGTGGTTGCGGATCCCGTCCCGCACCTCAAAAGTCAAATTCAGGCCCTGCCCGTCCTTCTCCAGCAGGTCCACCGTGCGCACACTCTGCTGGGCATGGTCGAATCCATAAGGACAGACCCGGTCCAGCGCCCGCTCCCCGGCATGTCCAAAAGGAGTGTGGCCCAGATCATGCCCCAGCGCAATGGCCTCCACCAGTTCCTCGTTTAACTGCAGCGCCTTGGCAATCGTCCTGGCATTCTGGGAGACTTCCAGCGTATGCGTCAGCCTGGTCCGGTAATGATCCCCCATGGGCGACAAAAACACCTGGGTCTTATCCTTCAGCCGCCTAAAAGACTTGCTATGGATAATCCGGTCCCTGTCCCTTTGGAAAACCGGACGGATATCGCACGGCTCCTCCTCCTTGAGTCTTCCGCAGGAACGTTTACTCAAAGCCGCGTAAGGGCTCAAATGTGTTTCTTCCCATTTTTCCAAATCCTCGCGGATATTCATTCGTATATCCCCCTGCCGGACAGCTTTTCACTTCCCTTACTTTTATATATTCTGCACAAAAGCCAAAAATCCTTTTTTTATCGGCAAATGTCATAAATAAATTCCGCATTTTTCCCCATGGCCTCATAGGCGGTCTTAAAAGGCGACATCTGGAAAACATGCCACATTCCCTTATAGACGTCTATTTTCACGGAAACATTGGCTTTCACCATCTTTTTATGCAGCCTTGTGGCGTCGGAAAGCAAAATCTCGTTATCCCCCACCTGAATATAAGTGGGCGGAAACCCGGTCATATCCCCGAAAAGGGGGGAGATAAAAGGATTCTTCAAATCCTGTCCCGCCGCATAATTTTGCGTCATTCTTTCCAAATATTCGGCGTCCAAAACCGGATCCACCTTTTGCCGGGAGACATGGCTTTTTCCCGAAGCCGTCAAATCCGTCCAAGGGGAAAGCAGCAAAAGTCCCCTGGGTAAAATCCGGTTCTCGCTTTTGAGTTTCAGAACAAGGGACAAAGCCAGGTTACCGCCCGCACTGTCCCCTGCCACAATCACGTCCCTCGCGCCATACCCTAAATACATCAGGTAATTCCACGCTTCCATCCCGTCCTGTACGGCTGCGGGATACGGATGCTCCGGCGCAAGCCTGTATCCGAAACAGAACACATCCATGGAGGTACTCTCCGCAAGCTTCGTAGTCAGGGTCCTTGCATAGACGGTGCTCCCTGTGGAATATCCGCCTCCGTGACAGTATAGGATCACATATTTTTTCATATGGGCGCGGGATACCCGTATCCACTCCCCTGTCACTCCCTCTTTTTCTATAGGAATATATTCCACCCGTTTTTCCGTTCCGAACAGCGCACCGATCCGGTCCTGCGACTGTCTGTGTTTATCGATATCGGGATGCTCCACCATCCCATGGACTTTCCGGATCACATTCATCAAGCCCTGGTTTTGCTTCTCGTTCAAAGCTGCTTCCTCCAATTCTTCCCACGGAAATCAATTCTGCAGCCGGGGCAGAAGGGCATGGACGCCGGGAGGGACAACGTCCCTTTCCGGGGACGCTCCCGCTC
>DERU01000190.1:1233-7815 GCA_002361095.1 Lachnospiraceae bacterium UBA3332 | reverse complement strand
GGACATGCCCGTCATACCAAAAAACTCACCGGGCTTTCGCCCAGTGAGTATCGTAATGCTTTTTCCAAACGGCTTTTGTTTGACCATTGACACCTTCCGCAACCGTCTGTGCCCATTCCGGATTATCCGATTCTCGTCCAAACCTGCATCTCGTTTTCCATGCGGTTCGCCCACATATAGTAGGGGACAAATTTCAGCGTTACCCTGCTTTTTTCGTGCGGCATCCATGTCTGATACAGCCCTGCCGCCCCCTGTCCGTCCTGCACAAACCCCTGCAGTTCTATCGTCTTTGCCGTTACCCCGCAAAGGGTTTCTTCCGACACCGACGGTTCGGAGGCTGCGTCCAGGCAAAGCCGGTGCAGTTCTTTGCCGTTATCGGCTTCCTCCATGCAGTAAACCAAAGGCCCCCTGGTGACCGCCGCTTTTCCTGCGTTTTCCCGCACCTTCGGGTGGGAAACCACAAGCTTTACCTCCATCGGGAAGGAAATTTCCAGGCACTCTTCCTCCTGCCATACTTTTTGGATATACAGATAGCCTTCCCGGACAAAAGTCTGCGCATCCTCACATCCCTTCACCACATAGCCGCTACACCAGTCCGGAATACGCAGGGCAAGGCAAAAGGGCGTGTTCTCTGCGCGGACGCGTATTTTCACGTTCCCGTCCCACGGGAAACCGGATTCTATGCAAACATCCGCCTCCCTCTCCCCCATCTTTTTGGAAAGCACCCCTCCCACATATAAATGCACAAACAGGGTATCCTCCGATTCCGTATACGCATAGGAGCCGATGGAAGACAGCAGCCTTGCAAGGTTAGGCGGGCAGCACGCACAGCCGAACCATTTCTGCCGCACCGGTTTGACGTGGAATTTTCTCTCGTCCTTATGACAGGCCTGCGGGTCAACTTCCAGCGGATTGACATAAAAGAAACTTTTGCCGTCCAGTGCCATGCCGCTCAATATTCCGTTATAAAGTGCACGTTCCATCACATCTGCATACCGGGAATCCGGAGTAATCTCCAGCATCCTTCTGGCAAAAAACACAAGACCGATGGATGCGCAGGTCTCCGCGTAAGCCGTATCGTTCGGCAGATCATAAGGAAACGAAAAAGCTTCCCCGATATGGGTTGCGCCCACGCCGCCCGTAATATACATTTTTTCGTTAACAATGCTGTCCCAAAGCTTTTTGCAGGCATCGCAGAGTTTTTCATCCCCGGTCAGCCTTGCCACATCCGCCATTCCGGAATACAGATACACCGCCCGCACCGCATGGCCTACGGCTTCGTCCTGCTCCCGCACCGGCAAGTGCGCCTGATGATAGGCGTAACGCAGTTCCCCCTCCTGTCCCGCTTTTACCGCTTCCGGATGCTCCCTGTCAAAATAGTAAGGGCGTTTTCCCCTCTCGTCAATAAAAAACCGGGCAAGATTCAAATATTTTTCCTCACCGGTCACCTCATAAAGCCGCACCAGGGCCATCTCCGCCACTTCATGTCCCGGATATCCTTTGCACTTTCCTTCCCCTGCCCCGAAATAACCGGCAATATAATCGGCAAACCGCCGCGCCGCATTTAACAGTTTGTCCTTTCCGGTCGCCTGATAATAAGCCACCGCCCCTTCCGTCAAATGACCGAAGCAATACAATTCATGATGATCCCGCAGATTGGAAAACGCTTTGTCCCTGCCATTGATGATATAGTAGGTATCCAGGTAACCGTCCTCCTGCTGCGCCGCACACACCAGATCGATCGCCCCGTCCGCGATGCTCTCCAGTTCCGGATCCGGATGCTGGGTCAGCGAATACCCCACCGCTTCAATCCATTTGGAAAAATCACTGTCCTGAAAGACAAACCCATAAAATTTGTCCTCCGGGTGCTGCGGATCCTCAGGCAATGCCTCAAACCCCCGGAAAGTATATACCGGCTCCTCGAAAGCCGCTCCTTTTTCCCGCTTTTCCCGGTTCAGCTTCCCGGCGACCTTAAAATTGCGCATGCAGTAACTGGGGGCCGCTCCTTCCACCTGATCGTTCAGGGCTGCCCACTGGTAAGGAATAACCTCCCTGCGCACCAGTTCCATCTCTTTTTTCCAAAACGCGTCCGTAATCCGGATATCCCGCAGGGACAACGGCCTGCTAAACTTTTCTCTTTCCACTGTCATTTCCTCCTTGCCGATTGTAACCATAACCGATGGGAACCATAACTCTGTCACTATCATACTTCCAAAATTCCCCCCCTGCCATTGCCAATCCGGAAGAGAACATGTATAATATAGAAAATATGTTTTTCTCCAGACAGGGGAAACGGAGGTGTACTATGCCTTGTTTTGAAAAAACGGCCGCATACCGGGTCACGGATGCCGGGTATGTCACCAGCGTCAACGGGATGGTTCATCCGGACCGCATTATGAAAGAATACGATTTTCTTTATATTTTGGAAGGTTCCTGGGAAATCTACGAAGCGGACACTCCCTATAGCCTGCAAACCGACGATCTGCTGATTCTCACCCCCGGTCTGCGCCACTACGGCAAAAAGTCCTGCAATCCCGGCAACCGTCATATGTATATCCATGTACTGCCGCCAAATGCCAAGATGGATAATCCGGAAAACTCCCTGCTTTCCCCCTCCCTGCTCCACTGCCAGAAAAACGCCAAAATACACCAGTGTTTCCACGAAATCATAACCGCCAGATGGGTGCCCGGTCCGGAACAGCAAAATCGTCTGTCCCTGCTGTTCTCCCTGCTTTTGTGCGAAATCTCGGAGTTTTTATCCATGCCTGTCCCACACTCCGCGCCGGATCCCGTAGTGGAACAGGCATGCGAACGCGTCCGCACTACGCCCCAGCTTTTTTTTACCGCCTCGCAGATGGCAGCAAACTTTTTCCTCTGTGAACGCACCTTGCACAACCGTTTCCAAAGGGCCTGCGGTAAGACCTTCTATGCGTTCCAAATGGAAACCAAGCTGGAAATGGTGCGCCGCTTTCTCCTGACCCAGCCCCAGGCAAAGCTGCATGAAGCGGCTCTCAACTACGGATTTTATGATGAATTCCACTTAAGCAAAGCCTTCAAAAAGCAGTTCGGCGTCTCCCCTTCCGAATACCGCAAAACCCATAAAGGCAACGCCTGAACCCTGAGCCGTGTTTGCGCAATAATGTTGTTGACAGTTCTTCCCGTCCGTGATAGTATACTTTGTGAACTGTTCACATCGGGAACAATCTGTAAAAAAGTGTGCGCAAAGCGCACACGCCGCGCGCGGTTGCCGCCAGGCAGCTTTTCCCTTACGCGCGAGTACGCATCACCGTCCCGCATATGTTTTTACCGCAGGCAAAATGAAAGGAAGTTTCCCATGTCTGATTTAAATGAACAGCTTTTGGATGCCTGGTTATCCCTGTCCACCACCATTATCAACGACAAGGTGGTATCCGAAATGCCTTACAATGAATCCCTGATCTGCAACATCCTGTACAAAAACCAGCTTCTGTCACCCGCCAACAAGATGACGGCGACGGATCTGTGCAATGAGACAAAGATGCTGAAGTCCCAGATGAACAGAACCCTGAACAGCATGGAAGCCCAAAACCTCATCAGCCGGGAACGCTCCGCGTCGGATAAGCGGCAGGTTTTCGTTACCTTCCGGCCGGAACACGCCGCCGCATACCAAAAACAGCACGAAAAGATTCTGCAATTGGCTGATGCAGTCATCGAAAAGCTTGGCACGCAAAAAACCGAGGAAACCATCGCCCTGTTCCATATGATTTCCGACACGGTAGGCGAAATTATTGCGCGTTCTGCCGGCCACCCCACAAACCGGGACAAACCTTAACGGAAAGGATACCAATTATGGTCAGAATACTTGTAGATTCTTCTTCCGACTATCTGCCGGAACAACTGCAGCTGCAGAATATCCAACTCGTCCCCATCCAAATCACCATCGGAGAAACTTCTTACCTGGACGGCATAGATTTGGACCGGGATCATTTTTACCGGATTCTGGAAGAAACGGGGGAATTCCCAAAAACTTCCCAGCCGTCCCCGCAGGATTTTTTGGATATCTTTAAAGATGTAAAGGAAAAAGGGGAAGATCTTGTCTGCATTCTCCTCTCCTCTGCCCTCTCCGGTACATACCAGTCTGCCACGCTGGCCAAAACCATGGTGGAATATGACCGCATTTATCTGGTGGACTCCCTCAGCGCCACCTGTAACATCATGGTGATGGCCGACTATGCCTGTAAACTGCGCGAACAGGGCATGGACGGCGCCGGCATCGCGGCCCAAATGGAAGCCTTCAAATCCCGCGTGCATGTGGTCGCCGCACTGGATACGCTGGAATACCTCTCCCGGGGCGGACGCCTGCATAAAACCGCCGCCGCCATCGGCGATATGGCGGGCATCAAACCCATCATTACCCTCACAAAGGAGGGAACCGTCGGCATCCTCGGAAAATGCCTCGGAAAAAACAAAGCGATCTGCGCCATTAAAAAGAAACTTTTGGAATACCGGATCGACGATCGTTTTCCGGTCTATACCCTTTACTCCTACGGCACGGACAACTGCACGCTGCTGGAAGAGAAACTGAAGCAGGAAGGCATCCGCACAGACAAGCGTCTGCAGATCGGCCCCACCATTGGCTCCCACATCGGACCGGAGGCTTTCGGAATCCTTTTCGTCACACAAAATCCCTGATCCCTTCCCGCTTACGACCCCGCCGACTGGTACTTTCTTACCCCGAAACGCCACAGTCCGTAACAGGGAACCGGAAACAGGCAGGCAAGCAAAGGAAGCGCGGCGTAGGCCGGATTTTCCACTCTCCCCAATACGTACAAAAGCGGATAGTACTGCACCAGCGCATAGGGTACGATAAAAGTGCAAAACTGCAGCATCCGCTTTCCGTACACATTGACCGGATATTTCCCATATTCCCTTCCGCCGTCCGTGAACACATTCATAAATTCCAGTCCGTCCAGCGTAAAAAAGCATAGTGCCGCATAAATCATAAACAGCCCCGAAAACAGCGCGGTACCTCCTATCAGCATAAAAACCACCGTCATTGTCCGGCCGGGGGTCCAGTCCACACCGCTTTTTGCAATCCCGTAAAAAAATATCACCGCCGACTGGAGCATCCTCCCAATACGGCTCAATTCAAAGCGGCTGCCCAGCACTTGTAAAACGGGGCTGCGGGGCCGCACCAAAATCCGGTCAAATTCCCCCTGCCGCACGATTCCCCCAAACGTATCGAAGCCCCTGGCCCACATTTCCGCGAAGGAAAATTCCAGCAGCATAACGGAAAAGCACAAAAGCACCTCCTCATATGTAAATCCCTTCACATGGGAAAACCGCTGAAACAGAAAAAATATCCCCAAAAACACATTAAAAGACACCAGAAACTGTCCGACCACCGTCAGCAAAAAAGAAACCTTATAAGTCATCGTTTCCCGCACCGCGACGGAAATATAATGCCCGTAGAGCCGCAAAGCATTTTGCACTTTCTTCATCCGTTCATCCCCCCTGCACCACAATGCGCCGCCGCGCCAACAGCCACAACAGCCTCCCCAGCAAAAGGAGCGCCGCCAGCCAAAACAGCTGCATTGCCGCCGCACGCCAAAGCCGGCTTCCCGTCAGATCGCCACTGTAAGCCAGCAACGGTACATTCTGCATATAGGCAAAAGGCAGCGCTTCCATCACCCGCAAAATTTTTTCCGGAAAAAACGGAAGCGGAATCACCATGCCGGACAAAAACTCCACTGCGGAAACGCACAGGATCCGCAGCCCCTGCGCGGACACCGTGAAAAAAGCCAGCATATATACCACCATGCAAAATGCCACCGTCACCAAAAAGCCCACTGCCAGGGTCCATATAAACCACAAAAAAGACACAGGGTCCTCAGGCATTACAATACCAAAAGGAGCCGGGAGTATGACTGCCACCACCAAAACCGGGAAGCACCGCAGCACCGCAGCACCGCCCGGGAAGCCCGGTTTGCCACGCTCCTCGCAAACCACATCCCGTATATGTCCACCGGACGGCAGAGTTCGTAGGCCACATTACCGTTGACAATGGCGTCCAGAATTTCGTTTTCCATAAACCATACCATGAAAAAGGCCAAAAACGCCTGCTGCAGCCAAATGTAAGAGGCCGTGGAAGCAAACGACATGGGAAAAGCCTGGGCATCTGTCTCATAAAACGCGCGAAACACCATGATCTCCATAAATCCCCAAAAAAACTGCGTCACAACCCCCGCCAAGGCCGCCGCACGGTATTGCAGTCCCATGGAAAAGCGCAGCCTAAAAAAAGAGAAATATTTCCGCAAGAAAAGCCGCATCCGTCCCACCCCCTCATATCCCATAGGAGTGGTACAAGGCCGCCACCGTCTCGTCCATATTCCGTCCGCCCCTGCGGATATCCTCCAGCGTGCCGTCCAACAGGATTTTCCCTTTTCCGATCAGGATAATGCGTCTGGTGAGCGCCTCGATATCCTGCATATCGTGGGTAGTCAGAATCACCGTCGTACCGTGCAGTTCATTCTGTTTTAAAATGAAATCCCGCACCGCAAGCTTGGAAACCGCATCCAGTCCGATGGTTGGCTCATCCAGAAA
>DERU01000190.1:532-862 GCA_002361095.1 Lachnospiraceae bacterium UBA3332 | reverse complement strand
TGCAATCTCACAGCGCATCCGCTGCCCCAGCGACAGCTGCCGTACGGGCATGCGCAAAAATTCCGACAAAGACAGCCTCTCTGTCAGTTCGTCTTTATTGGCCTGATAAACCTCTTCCGGAATCGAATAGATATCCTTTAGCAGTGCAAAAGAATCTATGACCGGGACATCCCACCACAGCTGGGAACGCTGTCCGAAAACGACGCCGATTTCTTTGACGTGCCGTATCCGGTTTTTCCACGGCACCCGTCCGTTCACGTCGCAGGTTCCGCTGTCCGGGGTCAATATCCCACTCAGAATTTTGATGGTAGAACTTTTTCCCGCCCCGTT
>DERU01000190.1:0-213 GCA_002361095.1 Lachnospiraceae bacterium UBA3332 | reverse complement strand
GGTAGAACTTTTTCCCGCCCCGTTCGGCCCTATGTAGCCCACCATCTCCCCGTCGCGGATGGTAAAACTCACATCCGACAAGGCCTGTATGATCTCATAGTCCCTGTGGAACAGGGATTTGCAGGCTTCCCTGAATCCCGCATCACGTTTTGCTACTTTGTACGACTTACATACATGCTCCATCGTAATCATAAGTGCTTCCTCCTGGTAGTT
>DERU01000059.1:4999-5255 GCA_002361095.1 Lachnospiraceae bacterium UBA3332 | reverse complement strand
AGGTCTGCTGGAAGTGAAGGAAGAGTCCATCCGTACCAAGAACGAGTTGGACAAAGAGATCAAAGAACGCAGAAACGAAGTACAACGTTTTGAACGCAGAGTCCAGCAGAAGGAAGAAAACATCGACAAGAAAGCCGATGCCATCGAGAAAAAGGAATCCCATCTGGCCAAACGTGAAGAAGAGATGCGCAAGCAGCGTGAAGAGATTTCCAAATTAAACGAGCAGCGTATTCAGGAACTGGAACGAATCTCTGGT
>DERU01000059.1:0-4676 GCA_002361095.1 Lachnospiraceae bacterium UBA3332 | reverse complement strand
AAAAGACTACTTATTGAAAATTGTGGAAGATGAAGTAAAGCATGAAACGGCAGTGATGATCAAGGAAATGGAACATCGCGCCAAAGAGGAAGCGGACAAGAAAGCCAAGGAATATGTGGTAAATGCCATTCAGAAATGTGCGGCAGACCATGTTTCCGAGACTACCATTTCGGTGGTACAGCTTCCCAACGATGAAATGAAAGGACGCATTATCGGGCGTGAGGGAAGGAACATCCGGACGCTCGAGACGCTGACCGGCGTGGATTTAATTATTGACGATACGCCGGAAGCGGTGGTGCTCTCCGGTTTCGATCCGATCAGACGTGAAGTCGCGCGTGTGGCGCTGGAGAAGCTGATCGTGGACGGCAGGATTCATCCTGCCAGGATTGAGGAGATGGTGGAGAAGGCCCAGCGGGAGGTGGAGAATATGATCAAGGAGGAGGGCGAAGCCGCCCTGCTGGAAGTCGGCGTGCACGGCATCCACCCCGAATTGGTCAGACTGCTGGGGAAGATGAAATTCAGGACAAGCTATGGTCAGAATGCTTTGAAGCATTCTGTGGAAGTCGCCCAACTCTCCGGTCTTTTGGCCGCCGAGATGGGATTGGATGTGAGAATGGCAAAACGTGCCGGCCTGCTTCATGACGTGGGCAAGGCGGTTGACCATGAGATGGAGGGTTCCCACATCCAGCTTGGGGCGGAACTTTGCAGGAAATACAAAGAATCCGCTACGGTTATCAACGCGGTGGAGTCTCATCACGGGGATACGGAGCCGACTTCACTGATATCCTGTATTGTGCAGGCCGCCGATACCATTTCTGCAGCGAGGCCGGGCGCAAGAAGGGAAACGCTGGAGACTTATACCAGCAGGCTGAAACAGTTAGAGGACATTTCCAACAATTTCAAAGGGGTAGATAAATCTTTTGCCATTCAGGCGGGGAGAGAGATTCGGGTCATGGTGGTTCCGGAACAGATCTCAGATGCGGACATGGTGCTTTTGGCCCGGGATATTTCCAAGCAGATAGAAGCGGAACTGGAATATCCGGGACAGATCAAGGTGAATGTGATCAGGGAGAGCCGCGTGACGGATTACGCAAAATAAGTCTTTTGAAAATAGGCGGAAGTCAGGTAAATGTTATATTTACGATGGCTTCCGCTTTTTCTGTGGGAAAAGCCGGAACGTAAAAGCTGCGGTTCCCCTTTGGCCAAAAACTGCCGGCACAGGGAAAGGGGAAGGAATGGATGGAGGAGAAGATGGCGGAGGAATTTAAGAGACTGGACAGAAAGTTGGTTTTTCGGGGAAGCATTATTGATTATTACAGGGATACGGTCCTGGTTCCCAATGGGAATGTGGTGGAATGGGATTTTATCGGGCATCTGGGGGCGGCTGCCGTGGTTGCGGTTCTGGAGGACGGGAGGATTTTGATGGTGCGCCAGTGGCGCAATGCGTTGGACCGGTATACGCTGGAAATTCCGGCCGGAGGACTTAACGGGGAACCGACGGATGTGGCGGCCCTGCGGGAACTGGAGGAGGAAACGGGTTATCGCGCGCAGGAACTGTCCCTGCTGATTTCCGTCCGGACGACGGTGGCTTTTTGCAATGAAAAAATCGATATTTACCTTGCCCGCAGGCTGGTAATGACAAAGCAGCACCTGGATGAGGATGAATACATTGACGTGATACCGTTTACACTGGAGGAACTGTGCGATAAAATTTATGCCGGGGAGATGCAGGATTCCAAGACCATTGCGGCGATCATGAGTTATAAGAATCTGTTGGAGAGGGAACGCTGACAGACTGCGGCGTCTGCCTGTGATACTATTATTTTCCGTGTCCGCATATACTGAAAGGAAGCGGATATAGGGGTAAGGTATGAAATTTTTTTGGCGGTTGAATAAAAAGGAAAAAACGACATGGATGCTTATGTTTTTGGCGGGATTTTTAGGGGGAATTGCGGCGGTCTGTGTCTTTTTTGACGAACTGGTGGCGGCAACCGGATTTTTGGACAGTTCTTATCTTGCCGGTCTGCAGTATCTGGATGTGAACAAAAACGGCCTTTTATTGTATTCTTTGCGGCAGCGGCTTGGAATGTCCGCTTTCTTGGTGCTGCTTGCGGCGGCCGGGGCGGCCGGGTTCGGTGTCTGTTGCTGTCTGTTGTGGTGCGGAATTTCTGCGGGAACCGTTCTCACGGTGCTTTCCATGCGGTACGGGTTTAAGGGCCTGCTGTTCTTTCTGGCCAGTATTTTTCCGCAGCAGTTTTTGCTGGTTCCGGGGTTTTTAATGCTGCTGGACTGGTGTTGCAGAAAAATGGAACGCAGAAAATTGCTGGCGCCGTTGGCAGTTGTCATAATCGGATGCTTTCTGGAAAGTTATGTAAATCCATATGTGTGCAAAGTGGTTTTGAAAATTTTTTAAGCGGTTTGCTCCGGTTTACAGGATTTCGATTTTAAAAATGCGCAGGTGTTGGTAATAGTGCCGAAAAAGCGGCTAAAATACAGGAAAATTCCACATTGCTTTTCTTCGGAAAATCGATTATAATATTTTGCGGACAACAAAAGAATTTTTTATACGGTTTGTGAGAAGGGCTTTTGTGGGATGGAAGAGCATATTCAGTCTTTTATCAGCTATTTACATAATGTCAAAAATACTTCCCAAAATACAGAACTTTCCTATCAGCGGGATTTGCGGAAGCTGCAAGGCTTTCTGCGGATGCAGGGAATTGTCCGTGTGGATGAGGTCACGGCGGTGTCATTACACGATTATGTCCGCTATCTGGAAAAAGAAGGGTTTAAGGCGGCGACGGTTTCCAGAAATATTGCGTCGGTCCGGGCGTTTTATCATTACCTGATGCGGGAAGGGGTGGTGCGCGCCGATCTTTCGGAGAATCTAAAGGCGCCGAAAGTGGAACGCAGGCTTCCGGGTGTTTTGTCGATGGAGCAGACAGAACGTCTTTTGGAGCAGCCTTCCGGAAAGAATATGAAGGAAATCCGGGACCGGGCGATGCTGGAACTTTTATATGCGACGGGAATCCGGGTATCGGAACTGATCGGCCTAAAGACGGCGGATGTGAATATGCAGATGGGTTATATCATCTGTCACGACAAGGCCAGGGACCGGGCGGTGCCCTTTGGCAACAAGGCCAGGGAGGCATTGGATGCTTACCTGCTGCAGGCGCGCCCCCGGATGGTGTGCGACTTGGCGCAGGATGTTTTATTTGTGAACTATGCGGGAAGGCCCATGAGCCGGCAGGGATTTTGGAAACTGGTCAAATATTATGCGCATAAGGCCGGTATTTCGGACGAGATTACGCCCCATACCCTGCGGCATTCGTTTGCGGCGCATTTGGTGGCGAACGGGGCGGATTTAAAGAGCGTACAGGAGATGCTTGGGCATTCCGACCTTTCCACCACGCAGATCTATGCGACGCTGGGCCAGAACCATATCCGGGAAGTATATGCAAAAACCCACCCACGCGGGTGAGTTTTTGATACGATGGGAAACGGAAGCTGCTTTTATGGATTCAGTTCCGCAAGATCATAGATGAGTTTTTCCGTATCCTTCCAGCCGAGACAGGCATCCGTGATGGATTTTCCGTAAATTCCGCCTCCGATTTTCTGACTGCCTTCTTCCAGGTAACTTTCCACCATAACGCCTTTTACAAATTTCCGGATATCGCCGTTTAGCTTCCGGCTGTGCATGACTTCCTTGACAATACGGATTTGCTGGTCAAATTGTTTGTTGGAGTTGGAGTGGTTGGAGTCGATAATGCAGGCGGGGTTTTTTAAATCCCGTTCGTTATAAAGCGTAAGGAGGGTGCTTAGGTCCTCATAATGGTAGTTTGGCAGGTTGCGTCCGTATTTGTTGGTCGCGCCCCGCAGAACGGTATGGGCGAGTTCGTTTCCGCTGGTGTTGACTTCCCACCCCCGGTAAATAAAGGAATGGGGGTGCTGCGCTGCATAAACGGAGTTGAGCATGACCGAAAAGTCGCCGCTGGTGGGATTTTTCATGCCTGCCGGTACATCGAAGCCGCTGACGGTCAGCCGGTGCTGCTGGTCTTCCACGGAACGCGCCCCTATGGCCACATAGGAAAGGATATCGGAGACATAGCCCCAGTTGTCCGGATAAAGCATCTCATCCGCCGCAGTCAGTCCGGAAACTTCAAAAGCATGGATATGCATCCGGCGCATGGCAATCAGTCCCTGCACGAAATCTTCCTTTTTGCCGGGGTCTGGCTGGTGTACAATGCCCTTGTAGCCTTCCCCGGTAGTGCGGGGTTTGTTGGTATAAACCCGTGGGATCAGGATCAGGCGATCCTGCACTCTGTCGTTTACCTTGGCCAGGCGGCTGACGTAATCGCAGACCGCATCTTCGTTGTCTGCGGAGCAGGGGCCGATAATGACTAAAAATTTATCGCTTTTTCCGGTAATGACATCCCGGATACTGGCATCCCGGATTGCTTTTAACCGCGCAAATTCCTGCGGGATGGGATAATTTTGTTTAATGCTGTCCGGGGTTGGCAATTGTGTAATAAATGTAAAACTCATCGTATATGCTCTCCTTGGTATCTGACCGTTTTCAACGTTTCCTATTATAGTATAGAAAAAGTCGAAAGGCAAGCCCCGCTTTGCGGCGGGCACGGAAATCGTAACAGTTCAGGTTACTTTTCATGGGGTGGGGA
>DERU01000107.1:1657-3640 GCA_002361095.1 Lachnospiraceae bacterium UBA3332 | reverse complement strand
CGTAAGGGCCAGTCATAAAACGCCCCATCTCCGTATAGATCGCCACATCTCCCATTCCGGCGGGCACAAGCACCTCTTCAAACACCCGGCGTACCCCTTCCCCGATGGCAAAAATGTCATTGGGTTCCTGCTCCGGGCGGTAGGGAATTCCCACTCCGCCGGACAGATTGATAAACGCGATATCCGCCCCTGTTTCCCGTTCCAGCCTTACCGCAAGATCAAAAAGCTGCTTTGCCAGCTGCGGATAGTAATCGTTGGACACCGTATTGCTGGCCAAAAACGCATGAATACCGAACCGTTCCACGCCCTTCCCTTTCAAGATACGAAACGCTTCAAACATCTGCTTTGTGGTCATACCGTATTTGGAGTCCCCGGGGTTGTCCATAATCCCGTTGCTTAACTGAAAAAGCCCCCCCGGATTAAAGCGGCAGCTCATCGTCTTGGGAAGTCCGCCCAAAACGCGTTCCACCTCTTCGATATGGGTGATATCGTCCAAATTGATGACAGCCCCCAATTCGCCTGCCAGCGCGTATTCCTCTGCGGGCGTGTCATTGGAGGAAAACATAATGGCTTCCCCGACTGCTCCCACCGCTTTGGCAAGCATCAATTCTGTCTGGGAAGAACAGTCGCAGCCACAGCCGTATTCCTGCAGGATGCGCATTATAAACGGATTGGGATTGGCTTTCACCGCAAAATACTCCCGAAAACCTGCATTCCAGGAAAAAGCCTGCTTTACCCGCATGGCATTATCCCGGATTCCTTTTTCCTCATAAATATGGAACGGAGTCGGATATTTCTTTACAATTTCCTCAATCTGCTCCTTTGTCACAAATGCCCTTTTTTCCATAATTTTCTCCTCAACCATCCGGCTTACGCCCTGTTTTCAATCTGCCAGTCAATGGGCGCTACACCGTTCGCCTCCAAAAAAGCGTTTGCCTGGCTAAAGTGCCTGCATCCGAAAAATCCCCGGTAAGCGGAAAGGGGACTGGGGTGAGGCGCTTTTAAAATGAGATGATGGGGATTGTCAAGCATCCCTGCCTTCATCTGCGCCGGCCGGCCCCAAAGCAGAAATACAATCGGTCTGTTTTGCGCGTTTACCGCCGCAATCACCGCATCCGTAAACTGCTCCCACCCTTTTGCCTGATGGGAATTTGCCTGATGTGCGCGCACGGTCAGCACGGTATTGAGCAACAGTACTCCCTGATCCGCCCACTTTTTGAGATATCCGTTGTCCGGAATATAGCAGCCCAAATCATCATGCAGTTCCTGATAGATGTTGACCAGGGAAGGCGGTATTTCCTGCCCCGGCTGCACGGAAAAGCACAGGCCGTGGGCCTGCTTCTCGTTGTGATAAGGATCCTGTCCCAAAATGACCGCTTTCACTTTTTCCAGCGGGGTAAAATGGAAAGCGTTAAAGATATCGTCCGCAGGCGGATAAATCACCCTGGTCGCATATTCCTCCTTCACAAACCGGAACAATGCCGCATAATAAGGCTTCCGAAATTCCTCCTGTAAAGCAGGAAGCCAGTCATTGTTAATCATTGCCATGTTCTTTTCTCCTTCGTAACCTTTTCGGGAACCGGCCCCTAGATCCGTACCGGTACCCCTCTTTCCTTCAGGTATTGTTTCACCTCACCGATTTCCAACTCTTTAAAATGAAAAAGTGAAGCCGCCAGCGCCGCGTCCGCGCGCCCTTTTGTCAATGCCTCATAAAAATGCTCCTTTGTCCCTGCGCCTCCGGAAGCGATGACCGGAATGCAGACACAGGAAGCAACGGCCTGTGTCAGGGCAATATCATAGCCCTCCTTCGTACCGTCGCAGTCCATACTGGTCAAAAGAATCTCTCCCGCCCCCAGCTTTTCCGCCTGTCGCGCCCATTCCACCGCGTCCATTCCGGTATCAATCCTGCCGCCGTTTTGATAAATATTCCAACCGCTCCCGTCGTTTCGTTTTTTGGCATCAATCGCCACCACCACGCACTGG
>DERU01000107.1:981-1363 GCA_002361095.1 Lachnospiraceae bacterium UBA3332 | reverse complement strand
AATCGCCACCACCACGCACTGGCTGCCAAATTTCTCGGCCGCATCCGCTATCAGCCGGGGCGTGCGAATCGCCGCAGAATTGACTGAAATCTTGTCCGCACCTTCCCGCAGCAGTGCCCGGAAATCGTCCACGGTACGGATGCCTCCGCCCACCGTAAATGGAATAAATACCTTTTCGGCCACCTGCCGCACCCATTCCACCGCTGTTTTTCTGGCTTCGCTGGAAGCCGTGATATCCAAAAAAACCAATTCATCCGCCCCGGCCCTGTCGTAGGCCTTGGCAACTTCCACCGGATCTCCGGCATCCGTTAAGTTCACAAAACGAACCCCTTTCACCACCCTGCCCGCATGTACGTCCAGACAGGGAATAATCCTCTTCGTA
>DERU01000107.1:0-565 GCA_002361095.1 Lachnospiraceae bacterium UBA3332 | reverse complement strand
TTCCGGATGGAACTGACAGGCAAACACATTCTCCTTTTCCACGGACACATCCATGGAAACGCCGTATTGCGTGCGGGCCGTCACAATGTCCTCCTCCGCCTGCAAATAGTAAGAATGTACAAAATAAACATAGGATTGATCCGAAATATCCCGAAACAGCTTTCCTCTTTTGGAAAACTCCAGGGAATTCCAACCGATATGGGGGATCTTCAAGGGCTCTTCGTCCTCCCTGATTCCCTCCGGAATCCTGACGATCTTCCCTTTCAGGATTCCAAGCCCCTCCACGCCGGGACTCTCCTCACTGGACGCAAACAAAAGCTGAAGTCCCAGACAAATTCCCAGAAACGGAATCTTATTTTCCACCGTCTCGCCAATCACCTGGACAAGTCCATATTGCCGCAGCTTATTCATCGCGTCCCCAAACGCGCCGACCCCTGGCAGAACCACCTTATCCGCCCGCAAAATCCGATCCCGGTCACGGGTCACGACGACGCTTTCCCCCAAAGAAAGCAGCGCTTTCTCCACACTCTTTATATTACCCGCATCATAATCAATGATCGCTATC
>DERU01000044.1 GCA_002361095.1 Lachnospiraceae bacterium UBA3332 | reverse complement strand
TATTGATCAGCTGTGAATGGTAACCGGAAAAGTAACGGTTCAGCCCCAGCGGCAGCAGCGTAAGGCGGGAGACGGGCACGCGAACCGGACCCTGAACGGTTTGTGTTCCTCCCCGAACAATTCCACATTGTAATAAGCCCGGTAGCTATCCAGCAGCCGTTCTATAATCTGTTTTAAAAAGTCATTTTTTTATAAAATTCCTAAAAGTTTTTCAAAATATGCGGGCAAAGGCGCATAGGTTTCCACATAAAGTCCGGTCACAGGATGTAAAAACCCCAGTGTCATGGCATGCAGGGTCTGTCCCATAAGGAAAGGAAAAGGGCACTTTTTGGGGCCATATACGCAATCCCCCAAAAGCGGATGCCCGATGGACGCCATGTGCACGCGGATCTGATGGGTTCTTCCGGTTTCCAGCCGGCACTCCACATAAGTATAAGCCGTAAAGCGCTGCAGCACCCGGTAATGCGTCACCGCCTCCTTTCCGTTTTGACGGTTGACAGCCATCTTTTTGCGGTCCCTGGGATCCCTGCCGATCGGCGCATCAACCGTCCCCTCCTCCCTGTCAAGCACGCCGTGTACAATAGCCCGGTAGGCACGCGTTATGGAATGCTCCTTTAACTGCAGGGCGATCGCCTGATGCGCCCTGTCGTTTTTGCACACAATGACGGAACCTGTTGTGTCCTTGTCTATGCGGTGCACAATTCCGGGCCGCAGTACCCCGTTGATACCGGAAAGCTGTCCTTTGCAGTGAAACAGCACCGCATTCACCAGTGTCCCGCTGTAATGCCCTGCCGCCGGATGCACCACCATTCCTTTCGGCTTATTCACCACCAAAATATCGTCGTCCTCATACAGGATGTCCAGAGGGATATCCTCCGCGAGCACGTCTACCTCCTTCGGTTTGGGCAGGGCAAAGGCGATTTCATCCTCCGCCTTGACCCGGTAATTTGCCTTGACCGGCTGTCCGTTGACACACACGCGCCCCTCCCGGATCATTTTCTGCATATAGGAGCGCGACAAAAAATCGATAAGCACGGTAATGCACTTATCGATTCTCTCGTCCTCCCACTCCTCCGTCACGCTGTACCGAAATTCTTCCATGCCTACACCGCCTCCCCCTTCTTTTTCTTTAAAAAGGAGAAATCCGCTTCCTCATAAGGCCCTTTAAACACCACCAAAAGCCCCAGCGCGCACATAAAGGAAATATACATATCCGCCACGTTGAAAATCGGAAAATCAATCAGGCTGATATAGATGAAATCCACCACATAATCCAAACGGACACGGTCCACAAAGTTCCCCAGCGCCCCGGCCGTTAAAATTCCTCCCATAACATGCAGCAACCGGTATTTCCTCTCACCCGGCATCCTCCAGAGCGCATAGCCGAAAAAAGCCAGCACCAGACAGGTCATAATCACGAAAAAAAACTTTTGGTTTTGTAAAAAACCGAAAGCGGCCCCGCGGTTTTCCAGATACCTTAGCTCCAGTACCCCTGCAATCAACCTGACAGGAGGCTGCCCCTTCAGGTACGTCACCGCCAGCTGTTTTGTAAACTGATCCAGCAGCAATCCTGCAGCGGCAATCCCAAGGTCGATAAAAAACATCCGTTTTCCCTTCATTCCCCGTCCTCTTCCTTAAAATTGAGTTCTTCCAATGCCGCCCGCATCTCTTTGTCCGTCACGGTATCATCCAAAACCGCCCTTCCGATCCTGTCCAGGAGAACGAACCGAAGGGTTTTTCCTTTTCTTTTTTTATCCGAATAGGTCAACCGTACCACTTCGTCCACATCCAGGCAGTCTATGGAAATCGGCAGTCCAAACGGCACAAACATATCCCGGATTTCGTAATATTCTTCCATGGAAATCCGTTCTTTCTTCCAGGAGATGAAAGACGCAGCCACACAGCCCAAGGCCACGCATTCCCCGTGTAACAGGGAAAAACCGCTGTTCTTTTCAATGGCATGTCCGAGGGTATGCCCAAAATTCAAAAGTGCCCGCTCTCCCTGTTCGGTGGGATCTTTTTCCACCACGGACTTTTTAATTTCACAGCTTCTTTTCACCATTTCCCTGAGCGTCGCCGGTTCCCGGTCACAAATTTCATACATATTGGCAATCAGCCATTCATAATACCGGCTGTCCTTAATCAGGCCATGCTTCATCACTTCCGCAAAACCGTTGTAAAACTGCCGGCCTTCCAGTGTCTGCAGGGTATCCATATTCATATATACCAGTCTGGGCATATGGAAAGCCCCGACCATATTCTTATAGGCGTCGAAATCCACCCCGGTTTTCCCGCCGATGCTGGAATCCACCTGCGCAAGTAATGTGGTGGGAATCTGGATAAAATCCACCCCACGCAGGTAAGTCGCAGCCGCAAATCCGGTCAAATCCCCCACCACACCGCCTCCCAACGCGGCCAGCATGTCCGACCGGTCAAAATGGCGTTCTATCAAAAACGCATACAAAGACTGTACCGTCAAAAGATTCTTGTTTTCCTCCCCCGCCGGAAAGGAAAAAACTTCCAGGACGCCCACAAAAGGCGCCAGCGCCTCCAAAACGCTGTCTTTGTACAATACTTCCACGTTGCTGTCCGTCACAATACAGATTTTCCGCTGCCTCATGTCCTCGTCCGCCCGAAACCACTCTGCAAGATCCGAAAATCCATTGGAGAACAGAATATCGTAACCGTTTTTCCCTTTCACACTAACCGTCATTGTATCTGCCATAACCGCCTCCGTCTGTCACACAACCGTCCCGCCCGCATTACCTGCGGGAATAAAAAAATGTGTGCAAAGAACACACGCCGCGTCGAGCGCGGTTGCCGCCAGGCA
>DERU01000128.1:1220-2918 GCA_002361095.1 Lachnospiraceae bacterium UBA3332 | reverse complement strand
TCCGCGCCTTCCCCGCCGTCTGCTCCCCGGTTTGGTCCAGGCCCTTCCCCACCCCATGAAAAGTAACGGCTGAACTGTTACGATTTCCGTGGTTTCTTTGTCTATCCTCTTGAAAGAGACTGTCCGGCTATGGTATGATATCGGAAGTGCCAAAAAACATCATGAGGGGGGAAATCATGCTGTTTGTATCCGGAAGATACCTTGTCTTTTTGGCGTTTACCTGTGCGGCTTTTTACGGAACGCCGGTAAAATACAGGAAAACGGTATTGCTTTTGGCGAGTCTGCTTTTTGTGGGGATTGGCTGCGGTCCTTTGCTGTTCTGGCTGTTTTACGCTATTCTGACCGCCTATGGCGGGGGAAGGCTTTTGGAAGCGGCAAAGGGGCAGGGCAAGAAGCGCCTGCTTTTAGGGACGCTTGTGGTTTTGCTTTTGCTGCCGCTGATAGGATTTAAATGGGGCGGTCTGTTGAGGGCGGTTTTGCGTCCGGAAAACGGGGTTTTGGCTGTCGCCGCGCCTCTGGGTATTTCTTTTTACACGTTATCGCTGATCGGATACTGCGTGGATATTTACCGGGGACAGTATGAAGCGCAAAAGAAACTTTCCCGTTTTTGCCTGTTTGCGGTTTTTTTTCCGCAGACCATGCAGGGGCCGATTGCGCGCTATCCGTTTTTGCGGGAAACTTTATACAACAAACAGCGGTTCTGCTATCCGGAATTTTGCCACGGCTGTCAGCTGATTTTGTGGGGCTTTTTCCAGAAGCTGGTGGTGGCGGACAGGCTGGCAGTTTTGGTAAATCACGTGTTTGCGCCGGAGAGGCAGCGGCTGGGATTTTATGTGCCGCTTGCCTGCGTCGCGTACAGCTTCCAGCTGTATACGGACTTTTTGGGGTGTGTGCATATCGCGATAGGTTCGGCGCAGTTGTTTGGCATCCGGTTGGAGCATAACTTCGCACAGCCTTATTTTGCGCTGTCCATCCGGGACTTTTGGCGCAGATGGCATATTACGCTGGGAAACTGGCTTCGGGATTATGTTTACATCCCTCTGGGGGGAAACCGGCGGGGAAAATTTCGCAAAAGGTGCAATCTGGTTTTGACGTTTGCGGTAAGCGGCCTGTGGCATGGGGCGGGACTGCATTATTTGGCTTGGGGGATTTTGCATGGCCTGTATCAGGTGGCAGAGGATGTGCTGGGATGGAATGACCAAAAAAAGGTTCCCAAAGCGGGAGTAAAATACCGGATTTTTTGTATGGGCCGGATGGCGCTGACATTTGCGCTGGTTACGTTTGGCTGGGCGCTGTTCCGCGCAGAGAGTGTTGCCCATTTTTGGCATATGATGGGAAATATGGTTTCGGCTTTTAACCCGCAGGTGCTGACGGACGGCGCTGCATTTGAACTGTCCGGTATTACCAGAACGGATATTTTACCGGCTGTGGCAGGGCTTTTGGCGGTGTTTGCGGTGGATGTTTTGCATGAGCGGAATATTCCCGTGCGCCGGACGATTGACAGGCTTTGTCTGCCGCTGCGGTGGTGTGTCTATGTGGGCGGCGTGGTTTTAGTGGTTTTGTTTGGCGTTTATGGGCCCGGCTATACGGCGGCGCAGTTTATATACGGTAAGTTTTAGAAGAGGAAAAAGATTGAAAATTAAAATTTTTAATCTGCAAGTCTGTGTCTGCGCAGCATCCACAAACTTGGTATGCGCA
>DERU01000128.1:0-947 GCA_002361095.1 Lachnospiraceae bacterium UBA3332 | reverse complement strand
TCCACAAACTTGGTATGCGCATAAGACCGCGCAGAAATGGGGATAAAGATGCGGAAAAGAACGGTATTTTTCAGGATGGCAGGGATGGTAGCGTTGACGGCTGCGGCGGTTCTTTTGCTGACCCGGCTTCTTGTGCCGAAGAGAAATGATTTTACTTATGATGTGAGCAGGAAAATCAGGGGATTTTATGCGGAGCCGGAAAATTCGCTGGATTTGGTTTTCGTCGGCTCCAGTAATCTGTTTTCCACGATCAATCCGGCCGTGCTGTGGAGGGAATACGGAATCACTTCCTATGTGTTTGGGGCAAACGAACAGAATTTGCCGCTGTCGTATTATTATATCAAAGAGGCGCTCAAACACCAGTCTCCCCAGGCGGTGGTTTTGGATGTGTTTTATTGTAATTTTGGGGGCATGCAGCGGGAGGCCGTCGTGCGGACAAACCTTGACGATATGCCTTTGGATTTTAACAAGCTGGAGGCAATCTGGAACAATGTGCCGGCAGGGGAAAGGGCGAGTTATCTGCTGCCTGTTATAAAATACCACGACCGGTGGAACGGTTTGTCCCCACAGGATCTTGCGGTGTACAAGGGGAGAAATCCGTATAAGGGGTGGAGCCCCTTTGAAGGGCAGGAGGACGGCTATACCAAAAGTCCGGAAGAGGTTGCCGCCGTCACCGAACGGTTGGCATTGGACGAAGAATCGGTGGTGTGGCTGGATCGGATCGCGGCCTACTGTGAGGAAAACGGCACGGAATTGATTTTACTAAAAACCCCCAATGACGATTTGATCTGCCTGCCGACACAGGACGGCGGGTATGAAGAAGTGGACGGACAAGCCTACTATAATACGGTTGCGGATTTGGCAAAAGAACGGGGCCTTTCTTTTTTGAACCTGAATTGCATTATGCAGGGGAGGGGGCATAACGATATTTCGGATTCCCAAAAAGT
>DERU01000064.1:695-2758 GCA_002361095.1 Lachnospiraceae bacterium UBA3332 | reverse complement strand
CGGGTTGTCCCAGGAACGGAATACCGCTTTTACCGCTTCCATCAGCTGTACCTTGGGTTCCTGCGGGAAATCCTCTCCCATCTTATCCTTGTAAATCCCTTTAAATCTTACGATGACTTCCTTTAAGTCCTCCGCAGTCAATTCCGTATCGAAATGAACGCCCTTGCTTTCCTTAATGTCATCCAAAACCCGCTCAAACAAAGATTTGGGCACCTCCATCACAACGTCGGAAAACATCTGGATGAATCTTCTGTAGGAATCATAAGCAAACCGCAAATTACCGGTTTTCTTGGCAAAGCCTTCCACCGAAATATCGTTTAAACCCAGATTCAGGATGGTATCCATCATGCCTGGCATGGATGCCCTCGCGCCGCTTCGCACGGAAACCAGCAAAGGATTCTCGGTGTCGCCAAACTTCTTCCCCTGCTGCTCTTCCAGAACTGCCAGCGCGTCAAAAATCTGTCCCTGAATCTCCTCGGAAATGGTCCGTCCCTTGTCGTAATAGTCTGTACAGGCCTCCGTAGTCACGGTAAACCCGTTCGGGACAGGCAGGCCCAAGTTCGCCATTTCTGCCAGATTCGCGCCCTTTCCGCCAAGAAGGTTGCGCATTCCCGCATTCCCTTCCTTGAATTGATATACCCATTTTGCCATTCTTCAGTTCCCCCTTTGAACTTATTATGGTAGGCAACGCACGCCGGGCAGCGCACGTCCTCATAAACCTATTATAGCATAACCTTTTTCACAATGTTTCACAAAATTTAAGGGTGCATTTTGTGAATAATATCCATTTTTTACCAGACCTCATCCAATTTCTCTTTGAGGATTTCCCTTTCCTCCCGAATCCGGTCGCGGTCACCGCTCTTTAAGGCTTCCTCAAACCGCTGAATCTGATATTCCAGCATCCTGCGTTCGTCCCCGAGCAGTTCTTCATAGGTCCGCTCGGCCTGCAAAAGCACCAGTTTGTTTTCCTCCCTGTCCCGGGGCTGGATTTTCAGATAAGAAAGTTCTTCCATCCGCTGGGCGATCTGGGCATCACTCATATGGTTTTCGGATCCCTTGATAATGACCTTTCTCGTTTCCCCGGTGGAAATCACGGTGGCTTCCACCTCCAGAATCGAGTTAATATCATAGGTATACGTTACGTCCACGCTTTCCTTTCCCGCAGGCGCCTCCGGCACGTCCAATTCCAATTCCCCAAGGTAGAGGTTATTTTCCGCAAAGCGGCTTTCCCCCTGCAGTACGCGGATGCAGATTTTATCCTGATTGTCATGCGCCGTATAAAAACGTTCCGTGCGGCTGGCCGGAATGACCGTATTCCGCTCAATGATCGGGCAGAAATGACCGGACTCCTTAATTCCGTGCCCCAAATCCACCACCACGTCCGTTCCCAGCGTAAAGGAACAGACGTCGGTGAGAATCACTTCCCGGACCGCTTCCCGGCGTTCTTTCATGGCCGCCTGTATGGCCGCCCCCAAAGCTACGGCCTCGTCCGGGTTGATATTGGTATCCGGAAACTTACGGAACAGCTTAATTAAAAAATCCCGCACAATCTGCAGCCTGGTAGCGCCGCCGATCAATACCACCACATCAATATCGGACAGCTTCAGTCTGGCGTCGGAAAGGCTGCGCTTTACCGGCTGCTTGATTTTATCCAAAAGCGGCTCGCATGCCGCCGCATATTCCCGGTAGGTAACCGCCGCGCATTTTTCAGTCCGGCTTGTTTCGTCCGGCCCAAACACACAGCGCATTTCCACTTCCCCGTCGGTATTAAAGCGTTTTTTGCACCGTTCCGCCTCATTATACAGACGCACGCTGTCCCTGCGGCTCAAATCCTCCTGCTTTAACGAGCACTTTTTCATAAAAATCTTCAAAAGCGCTTCCGTGAAATCTTCCCCGCCCAGGTAATTATCGCCCGCAACCGCGCGGACTTCCAAAATATTGTCATACAGTTCCAAAATGGAAACGTCAAAGGTGCCGCCCCCTAAATCAAATACAAGGAAACGGGTGTTTTTTTTGCGTTCATAGAGCCCGTAAGCGATGGCCGCCGCCGTAGGCTCGCTGAT
>DERU01000064.1:0-367 GCA_002361095.1 Lachnospiraceae bacterium UBA3332 | reverse complement strand
CAGTTCCCCGGCACGCTTGGTGGCTTTTCTCCTGCGGTCGTCAAAATAAGCGGGAACGCTTATAACCGCCTCCGTCACCTGTTCCCCCAGATAGGCTTCCGCATCCTCTTTTAAAGCCCGCAGTACGAAGGAGGAAAGTTCTTCCGCCTTAAATTTGTTTTTTCCCAGTTTGAATTCCCGGTCGCTTCCCATACTGCGTTTGAACGCGGCCGCCACCGTATCCGGATAGAGCGCGCGGCGTTCCCTCGCCGTCTCGCCCACATATACCGTTCCTTCCTCATCCACGCTGACCACCGACGGAGTCAGCGGCTGTCCCAGTCGGTTGGGAATAATTTTGGGACCTTCTTCCGTAAAAACAGCCGCCAGG
>DERU01000096.1:575-6699 GCA_002361095.1 Lachnospiraceae bacterium UBA3332 | reverse complement strand
CCATTGCCCCTCCTGGTTCCGCGTACCCTCCTGTGCCGGCCGCAAAATGGATTCCCGTGGGGGAGCGCCGATAATAGACGTGTGCCGGTTTAGAGAAAATTTAGAGGTGTTTTGGTTATGCTGGTGGAAGCAAAAAAGGGGATTGGCAGATTCGGGGGAATCCGGATATCCGTTTTGACGAGTAAGGGAGCGGGACAATGAGAAAGCGATGGTTTTGGGTATTTGTACTGCCTGGGTTTGCGGGGGTATTTGGACTGGTATTGCTGCCTTTTGCGGATGTGGTACGGCGGTCTTTTACCACGGCGGTGACGGGGAGTTTTGTGGGACTGTCCAATTATAAAATGATTTTTGAAAATGAAGCGTTTTTGCTGGCAGTGAAAAATACGGCTCGTTTTGTGGCCGTCTGCCTGCCGGTTTTACTGTCGTTGGGGTTTTTGACTGCATTGCTGCTTTCCGGTTTGCGCAGGGTGCAGATATGGAAGTCGGTTTTTTTGTTTCCCATGGCGGTTCCGGCGGCGACGGTGGTACTGGTGTGGAGGCTGGTGTTTGATGAAAAAGGGTTTTTTAATGCGCTGACCGGGCTGGATATTGACTATATGGAAACCGGGTTTGCCTTTTGGGTGCTGGTATTTTCCTATATATGGAGAAACTTGGGATATACGGTGGTTTTGTGGTTATCCGGGATTTTGGCAGTGCCGGCCGACATGTTGGAGGCGGCAAAGGTGGACGGGGCGGGAAGGCTTAGAATTGTGCGTTCCGTCCTGCTGCCGCAGCTTAAGGGAGTCTTTTATACCATCACGGTTCTTTCTTTTTTAAATTCCTTTAAAGCGTTTCGGGAGGCCTATCTGGTGGCGGGGGAATATCCGCAGGAGAGTATGTATTTGCTGCAGCATCTTTTTAACAACTGGTTTGTATGGATGGAATTGGATAAAATGGCGGCTGCGGCTGTCTGCCTGGCGGCGGTTTTGCTGGTACTGATCGGGATACTCACCGCTTTGTGGGAAGAAAGGATAAGTTGAAAATCCCTGCGCGGCAGTTTTTCAACCGTAAATTTTACATTGCACTGCTGCGGAATGCTTGGCATGGGAGGTCTGAATGAAAAAAAGAGCGATAAAATTATTTTCCGTGTTGGCTTTATTGCCTCCGGCCCTGCTCATGCTTGCGCCCCTTGTGCTGATTTTGCCGGGATGCGTCATGAGTAATCAGGAACTTGCCGGGTTTTTAAAGCCGGTGCTTGGGAACGGGGAAGGCAGGATCGGCTGGCGGCTGATGCCCAGGTATCCCACGTTTGCCCATTTTGCAAAAATTCTGTTCTATACGCCGCAGTTTTTTGTGGTGTTTTGGAATTCCGTGAAGATGTCGCTTTGCATCCTGGCCGGGCAGCTGGCGGTGGCGGTACCGTCGGCCTGGGCCTTTGCGGTTTACCGGTTCCGGGCAAGCCGGATTTTGTTTCAGGCGTATATTGCGCTGATGCTGATGCCTTTTCAGGTGACCATGCTTTCCCAGTATTTGGTTTTGGACAGAATCGGGGTCATGGATACGCAGCTTTCCATTATCCTGCCCGCCGTTTTTTCCACGTTTCCGGTTTTTTTATGTTACCGGGGATTTTGTTCCATTCCCGGACAGCTTTTGGATGCGGCGCGCATCGACGGGGCGGGGGAATTTGCGCTTTTTATAAAAATCGGACTTCCGCTGTCATCGGGCAGCGTTTTATCCGCCATGGTGTTGGGGTTTTTGGAATACTGGAATTTGATTGAACAGCCTTTGGCTTTTTTGAAAGACAAAACGCTTTGGCCGCTGTCGTTGTATTTGCCGCAGATTGAAATGGGACGTGTGGGGGAGGCGTTTGTGGTCTCGCTGATCACGCTGATTCCGGCAGTTTTTGTCTTTTTGTTGGGAAAAGAGTATCTGGAGCAGGGAATCGTGGCTTCGGCGCTCAAGGAATGAGAAAGCGGCATCCGGTTTTTACATACGGCAGGAGGGCGGAAAACGATGCATATCGGTTCAGGACAGAAAGGGAGGTTTGTTTCCATGAAAAAAATACAAAACGGCCGGATACTGGCGGCATTGGGCGTTTTTTTGGCGGTAATGCTTTTTTGTACCCTGCTTTCCAAAGCAATTTACGCCTCCGGACTGCCCCAGGTGGAGACACAAAACGCAAAAACCATGACCATCAGCCATGAGGTTCAAGCGACAGGCATGGTAAAACCGACGCGGGAACTGGCGCTTTGCGTGCAGGAGGGACTGCAGGTGGAGGAGGTTTTTGTGATGCCGGGGGATCGGGTGGAAGAGGGACAGCTTCTTTTTACGTTGGATACGGGTTATCTGCAGGAGCGGATCGGGGAAAAGGAGTTGGAAATCAAAAAACGGGAACTGCAGATTGCGACCCTGCAGGGGAATTTGGATCTTGCCGGGGAGGCAAAAAACAGGCAGATGCAGCGCGCGCTGGAGGACGGCGCCCTGACGCTGGTGGAAGCGCAAAAGCGGCTGGAGCGGGCTTTGCAGGACGAGGAGTACGCGGAAAGGGAATTGTCTTTGTATGTGTCGGATACGCCGGAGGGCGACGACGAGGAAGTGTGGAAAAGCTGGGAGGAAGGACGCAAGGAACTGGACCGGCGTCTGCTGGAAGCCCGGCGGGAACGGGAAGACGCGGAGGCCGGGCAGGCGGAGGCGTATCTGCAGGCAGGCAGGGGACTGGAGGACAATTTTTCTTTGGAAAACGCGGATGCGGAACTGGGGGTGGAGCAAATGGAAGTTTCCGGCCTGCGGGAAGAATTGGCAAAACTGCGTTCGATTTTGCAGCAAGAGGGGAAAATCTGTGCAGCGGAAGAAGGAACCGTTACCCAGGTGCATGTGCGGCCCGGGGAAAAAACCACGGATTCCGCCGCGGTGATTTATGCGGACACTTCGTCTTTGCTGCAATTTGAGGCGGTACTGGATAAGGAGCAAAAAAAATATGTGGAGCCGGGGGCGCAGGGATCGCTGGTATTGGGGAACTTTGTGACGCAGGGAAGCAAAAAAATCCCGGTTACGGTGGATTTTTTGGGAGAAGCGGACGGGACGCCGGGCAGATTTACGGCACGGATGTTTCTGCCTGCGGGAAGCGGAAGCATCGGGCAGGGAGGGACTTTTCTTTTGCAGGTACAGTCCGAACGTTTTCCCTACTGCATTTCCATGAACGCTCTGCATCAGGATGAATACCAGCGCAGTTTTGTGTATGTGCTGGAAGAAACGGACACCGTCCTGGGCAGGGAATTGGTGGCCCGTAAGCGGATGGTGGAAGTAATGGATTTTAACGGAAAAGAAGCGGCGGTTGCGCCGGGGGGCATTGACGAGACGGATGAGGTTATCACAGGCGCGACAGCGGATTTTGGGGACGGCGATGTGGTGCGGAGGAAGGAGTAAACCGGTCAGGCAGCAGCATTGCCCATAACAGCGTCTTTTCAAGGAATTCCACGAAGCGGTAAAGCAGCCATGCGGAAGGGACGGAAAGGAGCGGTACGAGAAGGAGAAAAAGGGCGTCATTTTTCAGCGTGAAAAGTTGTCCTTTGCAAAGCTGAATAAACAGACCGTGGATGAGATAGAGTTCCACGGATATTTTACCCAGAAAGCGTAAAAAGGGATTGGAACAGCGGATTTTGAGGGAAAAAAGATTTACGGCCATGCAAAAGGAGATAACCGCCAAAGACTGCCACAGCAGGGTAAACCAACTGCCAAGCATTTTGGGGGAAAGCGGGGGCAAATCCTGTATCTGATAAGGAAAAGCGCCTGCCGCATAGACGGAAACCAAATAAAACAGCCCAAACAGCGGTACGGACAAAATTGCAAGCATCCGGTAGTTTTGCCGCATAAACCGTATAAAGGCGGACTCATAGCCGGAAAACAGGGCGCCCACTAAAAACAGGATGCTGGAATTGAACCACCAGGGGCCCTCGAATAATTGCAGGCCGGTTCCCCGGTGCATGCAGAAAGCGGCGTAAAGCAGCTGAAAACCAAACAGCAGGGCATAGCGTGTACGGCGTCCGGGGACAAAGCGGAAAATGACATAGAAGGCAAAAGTAAACAGGGCGATGGTCAGAATAAACCAGGCGTGGGTGTTGACCAGTTCCAGTCCGGCCAGGCATTTTAAAAAACGCCCGGGGGTATAGGAGACGCCGAAAAAAGCGTTTACCGCCAGATAAATCAGGTTGCAGAGGAAAAACGGCGTGAGCAGACGGCAGTAACGGCGGCGGAAAAATGCGTGAAAATAGGAGGGGTTTTCCCGGTAGCTTTTGGTTAAGCCGTAACCGGATTGGAAAAAGAAATAGGAGACGCATAAAAGACCGATTCCCTGCAGAAATTTCAGGCTGCCCGGATGGACAAGCTGTTGGGAGAGATGATGAAATACCACCAGCAGCATGAAAAAGCCACGCAGGGGCAGGGTTGCGTCCAAAGAAAAAGCGTCGGTGTAGAATTGTCCCTTTGGGGAACGTTTCGCCCCCCAAAAAAGGGAATATAATAAAAAAAGATAAAGAAAAAGCATGTTCGTAAAAACCTCCCCAAAACCGGCATGTGCAATCCGGGCCATTGGCCTTGCAGCTTTACCGGCCTGCCCGTCCGGTGTCCGTGTGCCTGCGCATGCAGGCCGTATGTACGGCTGCCGGCCGGGGTTTCCGCCATCAGTATATGCAGGTTTTTTTAAAATATGGGGAGGGGAAATCTTAATTTTTTTTAAGGATTGTGAGCGTTCCTGTCCCGGTGTGCGTCATGGCAATTTTTTTAGGGCGTGTTTGAAACACGCTTTAGGATATAAGGCATCTCCTGAACAGTTCCCGGATAACGGAATCTTCCATCCCGATCCGTTTCAGGACGCAGCAATAGACCAGTTTGGTAAGGACGAACGCGGTTTCGGCCAATTTGGAGTCCAGGGGCATAAAACTGCCGTGGGTAATGATGTTGCGGTATTTGACCAGTTCGTCGATCTGCTTTCGGGAGATTGCCTCGCCCAGCAGCGGCTGGTATTCCAGGAAGCATTTTTCCATCCGGTCAGCCAAGGCTCCGGATAAATGTTTCAGCGTGCCGAAGAGGTAGTCGTACACTTTTGGATCCGGCAGCGGATGGTCTCCGTCGCGGCTTTCGATTACGACGGCTTTTAACTGGTTTACCAGTGCATCGAACGCTTCCTCCTGCCGTACCTGTATGTCTGCCGACTCCATCTCCGATTCCAGCGCCGAACAGATCTCCCGGATTTTTATACCGGTAATGTAAGTGACCGTTTTATCGTCTTCGGGAAGAAACCCAATATTAAAACGGGGCTTTTTCGGAGTGCTTTCCATGATGGAGACCAGAAGGCCGGAAACCGATTTTCCCAATGCGTGGAAAGTCAGGCAGCTGTGGATTGTCTTTTCGGTATCAAGGGTGTGCTCGTAATGGATATGGCAGTCCGCAATGGAAACGGTCATTTCCGGAAAACGATCGTCTTCCCTTTTAAAAGAGACCGCTTCAAAACTGACATTACGCCTAAAGGCCATAAACTGGCATAGATTCAGTACATATCCGAATAGTTCGGGAAAGGTTTGAAGTTCCTTTTCTTCGTCAAAAGCAATTTCCAAATGGACGCCTCCCGTTGAGATGGAATCGCCTTTTTCCGCCGACATCCGTTCAAGCGGAGTGGAGTACACGGAAACGTTGCCTTTCCATTTTTTGCCCGCGAATGGGTAGGACAGGCCGTCGTCCCGGTATTGTACCTTCGTTTCGTCTGCGCCGGTGTATGCAAGTTTGACGGAAGACTGATAAAAAAGTTTATTGAGAATACCGCCTTTGAAACAGAGGACTTTATAGGTTTGGATATGGGGGGAACTGCCGGCAATATATCCCCAGGTATGAAGGGTCAGTTCATGCCATATTTTTAAATCCTGGCGGGCATAGATATAAACATATTTTTTACCGGCGGTGCGACCCAAAATAAATCCCTGACGCTGGGGAAGAAGGGTAAAAGAGTTCGGCGCAGGGGCGGTGTGGAAAAAGACGCATTCAAATCCGTCCAATACAAAAGATATTTTTTCATTTCCTTCCACCACACCGTATAGCTTTATCCTGTTTTCCATTATAACCTCTCTGCCCGCTTTAGCGGGCGTAAATTCAC
>DERU01000096.1:0-259 GCA_002361095.1 Lachnospiraceae bacterium UBA3332 | reverse complement strand
CTGTCGCATATGGTTTTCAACCTAATGCCTCCTCTCTTTTTGGGGGCTTTTATCCTGTAGATCGTAGGAATTTTTTGGCATATTAGCCGGAAGTATTTTGGGGCGGGACCTGCGTAAATCCGTATAAAAGAGCCCTGCAGGCACAATTGCCCGCTGCGGTTTGACAAATTGCCTTGCCGACTTACCCTATCTTATCATAGGCGTCGGTGATTTGCAATGTTACAGTTTGGGACGTCACGGAAATCCATTTTGCAGCCGG
>DERU01000102.1 GCA_002361095.1 Lachnospiraceae bacterium UBA3332 | reverse complement strand
CCGCTAAAGCGGGCAAAGGGGTTAGAATGACTAAAAAGCAGGCAGCCGGGGCGGTGGCTTTTATAACCGGTTTTCTTTTTCTGCTGGTTACGGTGACCTATGTGGTGCGTACCAGCGGCGGAGTGAAGGAGCGTTTCGCGGGTTTTTACGCAGAGAAAAAAAATACCCTTGATGTGATCTTGGTGGGATCCAGTCCGGTATATCCGTTTTACAGTGCCCCCAAGCTTTACGGGGAGCAGGGGATCGCGTCTTATCCGCTTTCCACCAATAACCAGCGTCCCAAAGCAATCAAATATCTGCTCACGGAGGCGCAAAAGACGCAGGATCCGTCGCTGTTTGTGATTGAACTGCGTATGTTCACCATGCCGGACGAGGAATGGGAGGATACGATGGCGTTTACCCGGGGGGTGACGGACAATTTGAAATATTCCTGGAACCGGGTGCAGGCCATCAACGCGCTGGTCAGCGATAAAAGCCAGCGCTATACGTACTACTTTGATATTTTCAAATACCATTCCAACTGGAAAACCATCGTTATGCCCAGTCAGCTGGCCTGCTGGCGGTATGAGAAAAAGCATCCGCTCAAAGGGCTGGAGATCAAGGGGGGTGTAGGGCCGGCACAGTGGACGGATCTCTCGGGAATCACGCAGATGCAGCAACCGCCGCAGGTACAGGTGGAGGTGCTGCACGATCTGCTTTCCTTTATAGGGGATTCGGGAAAGGATGCATTGTTTTTGATTTCCCCTTATATCATGGAGGAGACGGATCGAAAGCAATTGAATTATCTGACGGCGGTGATTGAGGATGCGGGCTACCGGGTGCTGGATTTGAACCGCTATGTGGAAGAGATGGGATTGGATTTCGGGACGGATTTTTATGATTACGGAAGCCATGTAAACGCGTTGGGCGAAGCGAAATGTACGGCTTTTTTGGGCAGCTATCTGGCGGAAAACTATCGTCTGCCGGATCGCAGGGGACAGGCAGGATATGAAAGTTTCGATGAGGCTTGGGAATATTACCGGGAAGTCCAGGCAAAGGAAGAGGAAAGCTGCCTTTCGGATATCGCCAATAAAAACTGGGCGCCCGAGGTGGCAGAGTGACAGCAGGGGTATGGCAGGGACAGATGCTTTGGGCACTGCCTTTTGGCAGGGCTAGGGCATGCACAAAACGGGAAAGGGGGGATGGCCGATATGTGCGGGATTGCGGGATTTTGCAACAGGATGGGAAACTGGCGGCGGGATATCGGGATCATGAAAGAGCGCATGGCGCACCGGGGGCCGGACGCGCAGGGAACGTGGGCGGACGAGACGGACGGCGTGGTATTGGGACATCGGCGCCTTTCCATTCTTGATTTGTCCGAGGGCGGGGCGCAGCCTATGGTTTCCCACAGTGGCAGGTATGTAATCGCCTATAACGGGGAAATTTATAATTACAGGGAAGTGGCGAAAAAGCTGTCGGAAGAGAAGAAAGCGACAGCTTTTCGGGGCGGCAGCGACACGGAGGTTTTGCTGGAGGCGCTGGAGGCTTACGGTATCCGGAAAGGGATTTCCCTTTGCAAAGGGATGTTCGCCTTTGCGCTGTATGACCGCAGGGATAAGGAACTGTGGCTTTTGCGGGACCGGGTGGGGGAAAAGCCCCTGTATTACGGTTTTGTGGGAGACAGTTTTGTGTTTGCTTCCGAGGTCGGCTGTATCGCGGCCCTGCCGGGTTTTCACAATCCCATAAACCGGGATGTGCTGGATATTTATATGGTGCACGGCTACATTCCCGCGCCCCATTCCATTTATGAGGGGATCTATAAATTGGAACCGGGAAAGCTTTTGAAAACCCGCGCGCCTTTCCGGGAGTTTACGGAGGAGACCTGGTGGTCCATGGCAGAGACGGCGCGGCGGGGACAGGCGCACCCGTTTCGGGCAGGCCGCCGGGAAGCGTCGGAAGAACTGGAGCGTCTTTTGAAACATGCAGTGGCGGGGCAGATGGTGGCGGATGTGCCTTTGGGGGCGTTTTTGTCGGCGGGAATTGACAGTTCCACGGTGGTATCTTTGATGCAGGCGCAGTCCGGCCGGAAGGTGCGGACATTTACCATCGGGATGGAGGAACAAAACTTTGACGAGGCCCAAATTGCCGCCCAGATTGCCGGCCGGCTGGGAACCGAGCATACGCAGTTGTATATATCGGAAAAGGACGCCAAGGAGGTGATTCCCCTTCTGCCGCATATGTTCGGGGAACCCTTCGGAGATGCTTCCCAGATTCCTACCTTTTTGGTGAGCCGTATGGCGAGGGAGCATGTGACCGTTTCGCTCAGCGGCGACGGGGGAGACGAATTATTCGGCGGGTATAGCACGTATGGCAGCGTGGCCAATGCCTGGGAGCGGATGCGGCGGATTCCTTACGGGATTCGGACGGGCGTAAGCCGTCTGCTGACCCGGGGCCCGCTGGCAAAAAGCGAGGGGAATGTGATACGGGGCATGCTGCTTTCGGCGAAAACACCGGAGGACTTGTATGGGCTGTCCGATTTGGCGGAACCGTTTTTGGGGAAACTGACCGCAGTTCCGGGAAAGGCAGAGTGTGTCTTTTCGGAATATAAAAGCGGTTTTCTGCCGGGAACCGTCAATAACCTGATGCTGATGGATTTGCTTATGTACCATCCGGATGATATTTTGGCCAAGGTGGACCGTACGGCTATGGCGGTATCGCTGGAAAGCCGGGTGCCCATGCTGGACCGGGATGTGGTGGAGTTTGCCTGGACGCTTCCGGTTTCCATGAAACAGGAAAACGGGGTGGGTAAGCAGGTGCTGCGGGACGTTCTGTACCGTTATGTGCCAAAGGAACTGATGGGCCAGCCCAAGAAGGGATTTGGCATCCCGCTGGCAAAATGGCTCAAAGAGCCTGGGCTTGCGGACTGGGCAGCGGATCTTTTGGAGGAATCCAAAATCCGCAGGGAAGGCTATTTTGACCCTGCAGCCGTAAAGAGGCTGTGGGAGGATTATACAGGGCGCGGGATCTGGCGGAAACAGATTTGGTTTTTGCTGCAGTTTGAAAGCTGGCTGGCGCAAAGGAAGGATATGTAAAGGATGCAGGATGCAGGCGTAGAAAACAGGCGCATCATAATTTTGGGAGCGGCGGGTTTTATCGGAAAGAACCTGACGCTTAGGCTGTTGCGGAAAGGGTGCCGGCTGACGCTGTTTGACCGGCCGGGGGCTTCTTATCCTGCGGCCGTGGGCCAGGCGTCCGCCTGCGGGCAGGTCCGGCTGGCGGAAGGGGCCTTTGGGGATCCCATACCGGAACTTTTTGCAGAACCGGGGGAGGTGGACTGCGTTTATCATTTGATCAGCACCACCTGTCCTTCCAATTCCAACAGGGATGTGGCGCGGGAGATGGAGGAAAATCTGGTCGCAACGGTACGGTTTTTGGATGCCTGTGTGGAAAACCGGGTGAAAAAAGTGGTTTTTCTGTCCTCCGGCGGAACGGTTTACGGCAAATTGCATACGGGTATCTGCCGGGAAGAGGAGGAGGCGTTTCCCATCACTTCCTACGGGGTGCAGAAGCTTGCCATTGAAAAGACGCTTTATTTGTACTATGAGATGCACGGGCTGGAATACCGTATTGTGCGGCTGTCCAATCCGTATGGTCCTTACCAGCGGCCGGACGGTGTGCAGGGGGTGGTAAGTACCTTTACATACCGGGCGCTGCAGGGTCTTCCTATCCAGGTATACGGGGACGGAAGCGTGGTGCGGGATTATATTTACATTGCGGATGCGGTGGAGGGAATTTTGAAAATTGCGGACGGGCAAAAGGGTCATTGTCTTTATAATCTGGGCAGCGGCAGGGGCGCTACCGTACTGGATGTGATCGACGGGATTGCCCGGGTGCTGGGAAAAAAGCCCATCGTTACGTTTTTACCGGGAAGGCCGGTGGATGTGCCGGTGAATGTACTGGATGTGACCCGGTTTGAAAATGATTTTGGAGCGGCGGCCAAAATATCTTTGGAGGAAGGCATCGAAAAACTTGTGCGGTTTTATCAAGGGGAGGAAAAGGCACTGTTATGAGGATCCTGGAAAACTATAAACCCAAACCGATTCCCCCTGCGCGGCAGACGGAGAAGATTTCTGTGGCAGTGGCCGTTTACAACAGCGACGCCTATCTGGATCGGTCCATCCAGTCCGTTTTAAAGCAGACGTACCGGAATTTGGAAGTGATTTTGGTGGACGACGGTTCCACGGATAACTGTCCGGTCATTTGCGATAAGTATGCCGCGCAGGATGCCAGGGTGAAAGTGATCCATAAGGAAAACGGCGGGCTTTACACGACCCGCAATGTTGGGATAGAGGCGGCTACCGGCGAATACCTTGCCTTCCTGGACGGGGACGACTGGCTGGATGAAACGATGTATGAGGATATGCTTTCCTGTATGAAAGAGCAGGGGGCGGATTTGGCGGTGTGCCGCTACAAATGGGTGTATCAAGAGGAGACCGTGGACATTTCCACCGGCAGGACAGTGGTTATGGAAGGGCAGGAGATGCTGGCAAAGTACCTGGAGGAGGACGAGGCTTTCCAGATTCAAAATGCGGCGTGGAACAAGCTGTATAAACGGTCGATTCTGGACGGGCTGCGTTTTCCGGCCAGGTGGTATGAGGATATGCTTTATACGGTACAGCTGTTGAACAAGCCCAGGAGAAGCGTTTATATGGACACTGCCTACCACAACTATATTTGCGACAGAAGTTCCAGCATCATGAACCGGGGGGTGAACGCGCGGATTTTTACCGATCTGATTCCGAACCTGTATGACAGGAGCGTTTATCTGCGCGGTATCGGCAGAAATGACCTGGCGCTTTTGCAGGATTACTTTTTATATAAAAGGCTGCTCCTTTTTTACACACAAGTGGTGCGGAGCCGGGATCCGGAAAAGAAAGCGCATAAGGCTTTCTTAAGGCAGAAAATCGAAGCGGGGAAAGAGCGGTACGGGGAGATTTATGCCATTCCGTTTGCCAATCCCAACGAATACCGGAAAATGAAGCTGTTTTTGGCTTCTCCGGTATTATACCGCATGGCTATGCGGATCAATGACAGCCTGTTGGTTCCCGCCAAGGTAAGGCTGCATGGAATTTTAAAAAAATAAAAGGAGGCTGCATGCTGGAAATCTTAGTACTCTGGGGGTATATGCTGTTCGTCAATGCCAGTGTGGGGGTAGGGGTTTTGAAGTTGGTCGGAGTGCTGACCAAAAAGAAGGACAAAAAAATCCGATGGATGAGCGCCGTGACGGCGGGGATTGTGACCGTTACGGTGTACGCCGAAACGTGGAGTTTGTTTTGGAAAGTCGGTATGCTTGCCCATTTGCTTTTACTCGGCGCAGCGGTTTTGTCCGCCGTGTTGTGCAGGGACGCGTTTGCCAGACTGTATCGGGGTTTCCGGAGGGAATGCATTTCCTGGGACGGCTTTTTGTTCCTTTTGCTGGCGCTGGCGGTTGCTTTTTGCGCGTCCCGGGGGATCCAGCATACGGATACGGGGATATACCATGCCCAGACCATCCGCTGGTATGAGGAATACGGGCTGGTCAAAGGGCTTGCCAATCTGCAGCAGCATTTTGGTTATAACAGCGCTTATCTGGGGTTTGCAGCCATTTTCTCCATGAAATGGCTGTTGGGACGTTCCCTGCATGTGACCACAGGTTTTTTTGCGTTTCTGTTGTGCGGCTGGGCGCTGGCCGGACTGAAAAATTTTAAAAAGCATGAGAACAATCTGGCGGATGTGAGCCGGTTTGGCATCCTGATTTATACGATGGTGAATGTGGAAGGTCTGATGTCCCCCGCTACGGATTATGCCGCCATGTACCTGTCGCTGTATCTTATCGTCAGATGGGCGGAACTGATAACGGAACGCAGAAAGGAGGCTGACCTGTCGGATTATTCCCTTCTGTGTGTACTGGCGGTCTGTGTGGCGACTTATAAGCTGTCTGCAGGTGTTTTGGTTTTGCTGGCGCTGTATCCTGCCGTGGGACTGGTGCGGGATGGGCAGTGGAGGCAGATCGGGGTGTATCTGGGAGCGGGCGTTTTGGTTTTGCTGCCGTTTCTCATGCGCAATGTGCTGCTTTCCGGCTGGCTTATATATCCGTTTGCCGGTATAGATTTGTTTCCGGTGGATTGGAAGGTTCCGGCCTGGCAGCTGCAGCACGATTCCGACCAGATCAAGGTATGGGGGAAGTGCCTGTTCGACGTGGCAAAGGCCGACGCGCCCCTGCGGGAGTGGCTTCCGCTCTGGTGGGAGGCGAAGGATACCTATGAAAAGATGCTGATAGAGGCCAATTTGGCGGCAATAGCGGTGGAGGGGCTGGGCATTTTGCACACGGCATGGCACCGCAAAAGGGTGGCCTGGGAATGGGTGATTCTGCATCTGACGGTTTTTGCGGGAAACTTGGTTTGGTTTTGGATGGCTCCCTTTATCCGTTACGGGCTGGCGTTTTTGCTGGAGTTTCCGCTCCTGGCCATTGGCAGCTGGCTTAAGCGTATGGAAAACGGGGGAATCCGGATTCTGGCCGGTTTCGGCAGCGCGGTGGTTTATCTGCTGTTGTGCTGTTATTTTAGTTATTACACGGTGGCCGATATGAACTGGGTGAAGGCACATTTTCGGGATCCGTCTTACGTGCGGCAGCAGGATTACGACCGGGTGGAGGTGGAATCCATGCAGGTGGGAAGCCTGACGGTTTACTATCCGGCGAGCGGCGACAACATCAGTTACCATGCTTTTCCGGCCACGGCCTGCAAGCCTATGGCGGAGCGCGCGGGCATGCGGGGGAACAGAATGGAGGACGGGTTTTATCCGTTAGAGTGAGGGATTGTATATGGTGGGGGTACAGTTGTCCGGGGGACTGGGCAATCAGATGTTTGAATATGCGTTGTATCTGCGGCTGAAAGCCATGGGCAGGGAGGTGAAAATCGATGATTTCACCTGCTACGGCGCAGGCAGCCGTAAGCTGCAGCTTTCGGTGTTCGGAATCGGCTGTCAAAAGGACGCAGGGCGGGAAGATGCGCTGCACTATGCGCGCCTGACGCAAAAGGAATACACCGGCCTGACGGATTCCGCTTCCGGGATGGCGGATCGGGTGAGGCGCAGGCTGACGGGGCGCAGGGATCTTTCCTACAGGGAATACAGTGTGAATTATGATCCGGCGGTATTGGAAAAAAATCCGGCATTGCTTTTGGGATGTTTTCAGTCGGAGAAATATTTTGCCCCGGTTAAGGCCAAAGTGCGGGAGGCGTATCAGTTCCGCAACCTGGCGCTGTCCCAAAGCAGGCAGGAATATGAACGGCGGATTTGCGCCTGTGAGTCGGTGGGGGTGCATATCCGGCGGGGGGATTATCTGGATCCCAGATACCGGGCGCTTTATGCGGGAATCTGCGGGGAGGATTATTACAAAAGGGCGATGGAAGCCGTCCGAAAGCAAATTTCCGGCGCCGTATTTTTCTTTTTCTCCAACGACACTGCGTGGGTCAAAGCGCATTATGAGGGGCCCGACTGCGTGACGGTGGAGGGAAGCGACGAGGAAACCGGGTATGTGGATATGTATTTGATGAGCAGGTGCCGCCACCAGATCATTGCCAACAGTTCGTTCTCCTGGTGGGGGGCGTGGCTGAACCAAAATCCGGATAAGCGGGTGATTGCCCCGGCGCGGTGGCTGAACCGGACGGGGGACGGACAGGTTTATGACCGGGAAGCATGCCGGGATATCTATACGGAAGAGATGACCGTGATTTGAAAAAGCGGGGCAACAGAGCCAAACGAGAGGAAACGGGAATGTTTGCGATTTTAAAAAAGCTGATGCACATTTTGAACAAGGGACAGAAGCGAAAAGTCATGTGGCTTGGCGTTATGATTTTTATCGGCGCGCTGCTGGAAATGCTGGGGGTAGGACTGATTATGCCCGTGGTGGAAGGCGTGATGAATCCGGGGCGGCTTTTGGAGAAAGAATACATCCGGTTTTTGGGGAATTTCCTGCCTTACGACACGGCGTCGGAATGGATGCTGGTACTGATTTTTGCCGTGATGGCGGCCTATTTTGTCAAGAATGCGTATCTGCTTTTGCAAATTTGGGTGCAGTCCCGTTTTGTCAACAAAAATCAGTCGGCCACCATCAGTTATATGCTGGAGGAATATTTAAACCGTCCCTACGAGTTTTACCTCAATGCGGACATTCCCACGATTTTCCGGACGATCGACGGGGATGTACCGAAAGTTTTTTCGGTGTTGATGGAGTTTATCCAACTGGCTACGGAAGTGATGGTATCTGCGGTGCTGGGGATATTCCTTTTGGTGAAAAGCCCGGTCATGACCATCATGCTGCTGGGGATTATGGTGGGGATGACGCTGGTGATTACCAGGGGGCTTCGTCCCGTGCTAAACCGCTGGGGAAGCACCACCCAACAGCTCCAGAGCCAAATGGGAAAATGGCGCCTGCAGTCCATTTACGGAATCAAGGATGTGAAAATACTGAATAAAGAACATTATTTTGCGTCCAATTTCGGCAAGTATTCCGTGCGCAATGCCAGGATCGCTTCCAATTATCAGGTGCTGAACAGTATGCCCCGCATGCTTTTGGAGACGTTTTGTATCTGCGGGATTTTGGGATATTTGGCCGTATGCATCGTGACCGGCGCAGATCTGTCGCAGCTTGTGCCTCAGATCAGCGCTTTTGCGGTGGCGGCGATGCGGCTGATGCCCTCCATCAACCGTATCAACACCCATATCGGGAACATTTCCTTTTATGAACCCAGCGTCAATTATGTATACGAAAATGTGGATTTCACGTCTTACCGGCTGCATGGAAGGTATGAGCGGGAGGAGAAGCCCAAGACGTCTCCGATGGTGTTGGAGAAGGAAATCCGTATGGCGGATGTGACCTATGTTTACCCGGAAAGCGACAAGATTGTGTTGGATCATGCCGATATGACGGTTCCCGTAGGAAAATCCGTGGGCATTATGGGGCCTTCCGGATCGGGTAAGAGCACGGCGGTGGATGTGCTCTTGGGGCTTTTGCGGGTGCGCAGCGGCAATATTTACTGTGACGGACGGGATATTTTTGAAAACTATGAGTCGTGGCTGTCCCATGTGGGTTATATCCCCCAGTCCATTTACCTGACGGACGACTCCATTCGGGAAAATATCGCGTTCGGGGTGGCCAGGGATGAGATTGACGATGCGCGGATTTGGGAGGTGCTGGAAGAAGCACAGATGAAGGAATTTGTGGAGGGGCTGGAGGAAGGGCTGGAAATGACCGTGGGGGACCGGGGCGTGCGTCTTTCCGGCGGACAGCGGCAGCGTCTGGGCATTGCCAGGGCGCTGTATCATAATCCGGAAATTTTGGTGTTTGACGAGGCGACAAGCGCTTTGGATACGGATACGGAGACCGCCATCATGGAGGCGATTGACAGCTTCCACGGGAGGAAAACGCTGATTATCATCGCACACAGACTGCGCACCATCGAAAACTGTGATATCATTTATAAGGTGGATAAGGGAAAAATCACGCAGACCACTTTGGAGCAGGAGCGTTGAGGGGCAGACAGCCGGTATAGGCGGTATCGGCAGACGGGATGGGAAGGAATATGAAAAGTTTGTGGAGTAGGTTGAAAAACCATATGCGACAGTTTTTCAACCGTGAATTT
>DERU01000258.1 GCA_002361095.1 Lachnospiraceae bacterium UBA3332 | reverse complement strand
TCGGATATGCAGCCGCAGGAAACCCCTGCACGTCAGCCGCCGCTTCTGCCCGGTCCGCGTGCCTGCCTCCCGCCTTAAACTGCTGCCATTGGGGCCGGACTGTCAGGCCGGACTGTCACAATCACTCCGCTGCGGGCAGTTCCGTATATTCTTCCAGAAATGCCTCCAGTTCTGCGTTGTCCTCCAGCGTCCAGCCGCGCAGGATTTTGTCCCGCAATTCTTGGGGAAGATTTCTGCCGTCAATAAAGGTCCGCAGATACACCGTATTTTGGTCCGCCTCATAGACCACAACCCGGTTGTCCAAAAGCGCAAGATAAAAAGACCGGTTGATATTCTGACTGCGGTATGATTTTTTCACTACCACCTGCGCTGTGGAAAAGGACTGCACTTCTGCGGCAAAAAGTCCTTTTTTGCGTTCCAACAGGGAAGGGGCCGCCGTCTCGTCTTCCATGCAATGCACAAAATCCTCCCGTCCCATTCCGATATACTTCTCCGGCATTGCCTCCTCCTGCCGCTGCGTCTCCTGCGTGGATACCTGATAAGAGAGCGTCACGAGTTTTGTCTGAAAGGTAATCCGGTCCGGGGACGATACCACTACGGATACGTCCCCTTCTTCCGGCTTTCCAGCATAAGCCGCATTTTTTTGTCCGGACGTCTGGGGATAAAAAAATTCTCCCCATTTGATATGGGCATAAAACCCTGCCGCAAATACCAGGCAGGAATATAAAAAAAAGCTGATCCTTTTTATTCGGCGCATGTCCGCTCCCGTCTGCCCGCTTTGGCGGGCACTTAAATCAGGGAGGTTAAAAATTCGAATTTTAACCTTTCACCTCGTAAAAAGTATCAGCTGCTTTTCCTCTTCTTATTCCTTATTTTTTATAACAATACATTTCAGGCACGCTCCAGGTTTTGGACGGCGCACCTACAGGCAGGCCGGATCCGTTCCGGGCCGTTACGGTTTCCTACATCAGTCTCAATCGCCTGGCCAGATTGATCAAATACTCCCCGCCCCAAAAAGCCGTAAGTTCCCTCCTCGTGGCTCCCTTGAGGAGCACCACCGCCACAAAATACACGCAGACACCTGCCAACAGGCATAGAAGGGCGTTTACCATGGCCGGTACGTTCTTCAAAATTACCAGTCCCAAAAGCGCGCACACCCCCGCCACACACAAACCGCCCATGCACGGTGCCAGAAAAATCCGTACCCAGCTGAGCCTTATTTTTAACTTTCTCTGTATGAGAAAAAAGTAAACCACACAAAACAAAAAGGCGGCAATCACATTCGCATAGAGGACGGCGTAAACAGCCGGTTCCAAAAAAGCGAGCATACAGGAAAGGGCCGTCAGATACAAAGCCGTACAGACGGCGGCGCCTGTCAAAAGCGCGGCGTTATGCTCCGCGCTTAAAAGAATCGCGGCAAGCGCGGCGGCAAGCCCCCAAAATACCATCGAAAGGATACCGATCCGCAAAAAAGTCTCCGCCTGCCCCGTGTCCCCTTCCGGAAAAAACGCCCGCATCAGCGGCCCTGCCTCCACCGCCAGGTACGCGGCAAAAAAAACGGTCAAAAGCGCCACACAGCGCAGCGCCACCATACATTTCTCCTTGGCCCTTTTCATATTCCGGCCCAAATACGCCGTACGAAGCCCCCCAAAAGCGCGGGACAGCAAGACAAGTGCCAGAATCACCGGAACCGCCAAAACCACGCATGCCTTTCCGCAGTAAATCCCGAAAATGCGCGCATGCTCCTGCAGCATTCCCTCTTCGGACGAGCGCATATACAAGACCACGCCCCCCAAAGCCCCGGCCGTCAAAAGCAGCGACAGACCCATAACCGGCAGGGAACGGGAAAAAAGCGCCCGCACCAGCTGTCCCTGACTTTCCCGCAGGTTTTCCTCTGCACCCTCTATCGCTTTAATGGGAGGCTGCAGGCTTCCCCACAAAAAGACGGCGGCCGCCAAAGCCACAAACGCGGATATCGAAAAAGCCATCGCCCCGCCGGCGGCGCCAAACGCGGAACCGTATTGTTCGTTTTGCAAAAAAGCGGCCACCATCTGCCCATATTCCCACCGGGGGACAGTCAAAAGCGGCCCTGACACGCACAAAGACAGACCGAATACACACATGACAAGCCCGGCATACTGGCCTGCCCCAAAACCGTCCATTCCCCCTGCCAGCGCCAAACACACACACAGGGGAAAAAGGGCGGGAAAAAGACTCTGCAGGGCAAGCCCTGCGGGCGCAAACCCCATCAGCTTCGCCGTCAAAAAATCCGCGCCGCAAAATCCGGCCACTCCAAAGAACAAGCCCCAGACAGCCCCGGCAAACACACCGGCCCTCACCGCCTTTTTGGCTCCCCGCACGCTTCCCCTTGCCAGCCTGGCCGACACCATGGCGGACACCCCGTAAAACATTCCGGTTCCTACCGGCACAAACAATAACGCATACCAGCAAAAAGCGGCCAAATAGCAGGCGCTTCCCGTATCCTGATAAAAATTAGGCAGCCGCACCTGAAAAACCCCGAACAAAAACAGCGATACCGCCGTCATAAAAGCATTCCAGGACTGCGGTATCCGCAGCTGCCTTCTGCCTCTTTTGTTTCTTTTCTTACCCATTCGTCCTTATCCCCTAAAGATGCCAAGGCTGTCCAAAACCGCTTCCTGCTTTTTCTCCATCACACCCGCCTCTTTTTGCGTCTCATGATCGTAACCGCATAAATGCAGCATACTGTGTGCCACCAAAAAGGCAAATTCCCTCCTGACGGAGTGCCCGTAGCTTTCCGCCTGTGAATAAATACGGTCTGCGCACAATATAATCTGCCCCAAAAGCAGTTCCCCGCTGTCCGGCTCAAAGCAATCCGATACATTTTCTTCCGCTGCGGAAAAATCTGCGGGCGTCCCAAAAGGGACATTGGGAAAACTTAAGACGTCCGTCTCCCTGTCAATCTTTCTGTATTCCCTGTTGTACAGCCGTATTCCCTCCGCATCCGTAATCAGTACCTCTATCTGCGCTTCATAAGGACAGTTCTCCTCCTCCAGCACCGCCTGGGCCACCCTGGCAGTCAATTCTTCTGCGTCAAAGGGAAAAACCGCCTCCGTCTCGTTTTCCACATAGAAAGTCATCGCCTAAATCCTCTCTTTTGTCCCCCTGCGCCGCTTGTCCGCTCCTGCCGCATGCGCTGCCTGCGCGCTTCCTTTTCCTCGTAGGATTCGTAAGCCTCCACGATTTTTTGCACCAGCGGATGCCGCACCACATCCTTGCTGGTGAGTGTGCAAAAAGCAATCTCATCGGTAAGACGGGAAAGTACCTTCACCGCCACATCCAGCCCGGATCTGGTTCCCTCCGGCAAATCCTTCTGTGAAGCGTCTCCTGTCACCACCACCTTGGATCCAAACCCCACCCGGGTCAAAAACATCTTCATCTGCGCGGGCGTGGTATTCTGCGCCTCATCCAGGATAATATAGGCATTATCCAAAGTACGTCCCCGCATATACGCAAGGGGCGCAACCTCAATCAGCCCTTTCTCCATATTTTTCTGAAAACTCTCCGCGCCCATGATCTGGTAAAGGGCATCGTAAAGCGGCCGCAAATAAGGATCCACCTTGCTCTGCAAATCCCCGGGGAGAAACCCCAGCTTCTCCCCGGCCTCTATGGCCGGCCGCGTCAGGATAATACGCTCCACCTCATTGTTTTTAAACGCCGTAATGGCCATCGCCATGGCCAGATAGGTTTTTCCCGTACCCGCAGGTCCCATCCCGAACACAATCATCTTATTCCGGATCTCATCCACGTAACGCTTTTGTCCCAGCGTTTTGGGCTTTATCGGCTTGCCGCTCATCGTGTGGCAGATCAGGTCCTCCTCCACCTCCAAAAGCGCGCTGTCGTTATGTTCCATACTCATCGCAATCGCATAATCCACATTCTGTTCCTGAATCTGGTTTCCTCTCTTTGACAATTCCAAAAGCTGCAAAAGCACGGACATGGCCCGTTCCACGCCTTTGGCTTCTCCACGGATCCGCACGGTTCCGTCCCTGTCCACAATGTCTACCGAAAATGCGCGTTCCAGCTTTTTGACAAAGGCGTCATATTGTCCGAAAATATTCCGGCTGTGTATCATCTCCATAGCCAGGCTGCTTTCCTGCCACGCCATTCTTCACTCCTCCTGCCCTGCCTGCGTATCCTCACTGACAGGCTGCAGGGCCACCGCCTCCTCGCTGACCGTCAAACTCCCCTGCATAACCAGCGCATTGGTTTTCCTTACCATTTTAACATCTTTTTGTATAATTTGTACCCCCTTTTCTTCCAAATCCGCAATTATTTTTTCCAACCGCCCCGTAAGCAGGGCCGCCGCGCTGTTTTCATCATATAAAGCATCCACGGGCAGATATTCCCTGCACCGGATTGTCCCTGTAAATACAGGCAGGTCGATCTGGTTAAAAAGACGGAATCTTTTTTGCTCTATCACCTCGTCATATTTGACATACTTACAGTTTCCGAAGGGAAAGCGATATCTTTTCTCCCCAAGGGAAAAAAAACGATAGGTTTTCTCCCTTCCGGTATAATTTTTATATTGGTAAGAAAGCGGCTGTGTCAGATAGACGGACTCGCTGCACCGGATCCGGATGTCCGCGTCCGCTACGGTTTTTTCCCACTCCCGGATCGTCCCGTCGTCATTGTTGACAGGTACCATTCCTCCCACCAATAGCGTCCCTTTCTCCACTTCGTCCCCCCGTTTTACCTTGGGAATGCCGGATCTTGTCAGGATTTCCTCCACAATTCCCGGCTTTGTGGCCACCAGTTCCGCACCGTCCGCAAATTTTTCCAGGCTTTCTGCCCGTTCTGTGTCGGTGGGAAGATCGTTCTCCTTGATCTGCACCGTCACACGGCTGCCGTCCAGTCTCGCGGATGTCCAAGTCACCTGGGAAAACGCTTCCCGGATGGCCGCCTCCAATTCTTCCAGCTGCAGCGCGCTTTTTTTGACACCGTAATCCACCCCCTGGGAAACCAGAAAATCATATAACTCGTCATCCGTAATCATCCGGTTACCCACAAACTCAATGGCCCAAATGTGAGGGGACATCATCACCAGAAAAGCCAGGC
>DERU01000184.1:5143-9801 GCA_002361095.1 Lachnospiraceae bacterium UBA3332 | reverse complement strand
CGAAATGCACTTTTTGCCGGACGTTTATGTTCCCTGCGAGGTCTGCGGCGGAAAACGCTATAACCGGGAAACACTGGATGTAAAATATAAAGGAAAGAACATTTTTGACGTGCTGGATATGACGGTGGAGGAGGCGGTGACTTTCTTTGAAAATGTGCCCAGCATCCAGCGGAAAGTGCAGACGCTCCATGACGTGGGGCTTTCCTATGTAAAACTGGGGCAGCCATCCACAGAACTGTCCGGCGGCGAGGCGCAGCGCGTGAAACTGGCGACGGAACTTTCCCGGCGCGGAACCGGTAAGACGATTTACATTTTGGACGAGCCGACGACGGGGCTGCACTTTGCGGATGTGCATAAGCTGATCGAGATTTTGCACCGCCTCACGGAGGGAGGGAACACGGTGGTGGTTATCGAGCATAACCTTGACGTGATTAAAACGGCGGACTATATCATCGACATTGGCCCGGAAGGCGGCTTGCGCGGAGGTACGGTTATCGCCCAGGGCACGCCCGAGAAAGTAGCGCAGAATGCCCAGTCCTACACCGGCCGTTACATCGGCAGGATGCTGGACAGGAAAGGAAAGTAACCGGCCGTACCTAAAAAGTTTTAAAATTTCATGAATTCTCTTCCATTCCGGTTTTTTTTACGTTATAATGGACGCGGACTATCAGCGAAGGGGCGTAGTATGCCCTGTTTAACATAGAGTGAAATTGGGCATGATGTGAACGCGGGGATGCGTTTACATGCGGATGGAAGGAGAGAGGACATGCAGTATACGGATATCGGTATTGATTTGGGAACAGCCAGTATTCTGGTTTATATAAGAGGAAAAGGAGTAGTGCTAAAGGAGCCCTCCGTGGTTGCTTTCGACCGGGATACCCAGAAAATTAAGGCGATCGGAGAAGATGCCCGTTTGATGTTGGGACGTACGCCGGGTAATATTGTAGCGGTTCGGCCGCTGCGGCAGGGTGTAATTTCCGATTATACCGTGACCGAGAAAATGATGAAGTATTTTATCCAGAAGGCGTTGGGAAGAAAAACATTCCGTAAACCCCGAATTGCGGTCTGCGTGCCCAGCGGCGTTACCGAGGTGGAGAAGAAAGCGGTGGAGGACGCGACTTATCAGGCCGGGGCACGTGAGGTTTCCATCATTGAGGAGCCCATTGCGGCCGCAATCGGTGCGGGAATCGATATTTCCCGTCCCTGCGGTAATATGATTGTGGATATCGGGGGAGGTACTTCGGACATTGCGGTCATTTCCCTGGGCGGTACGGTGGTGAGCGCGTCTATCAAGATTGCAGGGGATGATTTTGACGAGGCGATTGTCCGCTATATGCGTAAGAAGCACAATCTGCTGATCGGGGAACGCACGGCGGAGGACATTAAGATCAAGATCGGTTCTGCGTTTAAAAGGCCGGAACCCAACTTTATGGATGTAAGGGGAAGGAACCTGGTGACGGGACTGCCCAAAACCATTTCGGTTTCTTCGGCGGAGACGGAGGAGGCCCTTAAAGAATCCACGATGCAGATTGTGGAAGCGATTCACGGCGTTTTGGAAAAGACCCCGCCGGAACTGGCGGCGGATATTGCGGACAGGGGGATTGTCCTGACAGGGGGAGGCAGCCTGTTGCGCGGCCTGGAGGAGTTGATCGCAGACAGAACCGGTATTAATACAATGACAGCAGAAGATCCTATGACAGCGGTGGCAATTGGAACAGGAAAATATGTGGAATTTCTGGGCGGATACCGTGAATGACCGGCGGCCCGGCAAATGGGCAGCGGGCAGCCGGAGGGCGGCCCGTTTTGCGTATGGACGGCAAAAAGGGGTGCTGTCCAACAATAGCGGCAGAGATACATGGTGCATGGGGAGGAAGCGTTGGAACAAATCAATGGGTATGTTTCCCATATTATTTACCGGAATGCGGCGAACGGTTATACGGTATTTGAACTAAAGGGGGAAGAGGAAGTAACCTGTGTGGGGACTTTTTCTTCCTTGGACGAGGGGGAACTGCTGGAACTGGACGGGGAGTATACCGCGCATGCCATGTACGGCAGTCAGTTTAAAGTGGCCTCTTACAAGTTTACGTCGCCGGAAGATGCGGCCGGGATGGAACGGTATCTGGGATCCGGCGCCATCAGGGGGGTTGGGCCTGCGCTTGCGGCGCGCATTGTGAAACGATTTGGGAAAGAGACGTTTGGGGTAATCGAGAGGGAGCCGGAGCGGCTTGCCGAAATCAAAGGTATCAGCGAGCATAAAGCGATGGACATTGCCGCGCAGATGGAAGACAAAAGGGAAATGCGGGAGGCAATGATTTACTTGCAGCGTTTCGGTATTTCCAATACGCTTGCAGTGAAAATTTTTAAAGCATACGGCAGCCGCCTATACGGAATATTGGAGGAAAACCCGTATCAGCTTGCGGATGACATTGAAGGAGTCGGATTTAAAAAGGCGGATGAACTGGCCGCCAGGATCGGGATACATACGGATTCGGATTACCGTATTCGCAGCGGCATTCTTTATACGCTTTTGCAGGCGTCCCAGGAAGGGCATGTGTACCTCCCCGGCAGCGTATTGGTGCGGCGCGCGGCAGAATTGCTGGAAGTACCGGCACAAGCGGTGCGGGATCAGCTGCCCAATCTTGCCATGGATAAGAAAATGGTGATCAAGAACGGAGGAGAGGATACCCTTTGTTATACTTCCGCATTCTATTATGCGGAACTCTCCTGTGCCAGGATGCTTTATGAACTGAATATGGGAATGGTGGCCTGCGGACAGCTGTTTCCCGAGCAAAAGGAAAAACTGCTGCATGATATTGAGGCTTTGCAGGAACGGGAAGGGCTGGCATTGGATGAACTGCAAAAAGAGGCGGTACTGCAGTCCGCTTTGCACAGTATCCTGATTTTAACGGGAGGACCCGGAACGGGAAAGACGACCACCATCAATATGATGATCCGCTATTTTGCGGAGGAGGGTCTGGATCTGTTTTTGGCAGCGCCTACCGGAAGGGCGGCCAAACGGATGACGGAGGCCACCGGATATGAAGCCCGAACCATTCACCGGATGCTGGAACTGTCGGGAGCCGTGCCGGAGGAGGGGAAAAGGGCAAGCTTTGAGAGGAACGAAGAGAATCCGCTGGAGGCGGATGTGATCATTGTGGACGAGATGTCCATGGTGGATATTTACCTGTTCCAGTCTTTGCTCAAAGCGGTGAGCCCGGGAACCAGATTGATTTTAGTGGGGGACGGAAACCAGCTTCCCAGCGTTGGCCCCGGGCAGGTCCTGCACGATTTGATCGAGAGCGGCAGCTTTCCCGTAGTCAGGCTGCAAAAAATATTCCGGCAGGCCGGGGAAAGCGATATTGTGGTCAATGCCCACCGCATCAACAAAGGGGAGGAAATTTTGCTGGATAATAAAAGCAGGGATTTTTTCTTCCTGGAACGGGAGAAGGTGCCGGTTATTTATAAGCATATGGTACAGCTGATTACGGAAAAGCTGCCGCCCTATGTGCATGCGGATCCGTATGACATTCAGGTGTTGACACCCATGCGCAAAGGCTATTTGGGGGTGGAGACCCTCAACGGCATTTTGCAGAATTGTTTAAATCCCGCAGCGGAACATAAAAAGGAAGCGCGGATCGGGGACACCTTGTTCCGGGAAGGCGATAAGGTCATGCAGACTAGGAATAATTACCAACTCGAATGGGAGGTGGTGAGCCGATACCGGATTCCGGTAGACCGCGGCGTGGGGATTTTTAACGGGGATATGGGCAGGATCCTGGAAATTAACGAGTATAGTCAGACGGTGTCGGTGGAATTTGACGAGTCCCGGCGTGTGACCTATGGGTTTGCCCAGATGGACGAGGTGGAATTGGCGTATGCCATTACCATTCATAAGGCGCAGGGCAGCGAATATCCTGCGGTGATTATGCCCCTTTTGGGAGGCCCTAAGATGCTGTTTAGCCGCAACCTTTTATATACGGGTGTGACACGGGCGAAGGATTGCGTCACGATCCTGGGGAGCAGGCAGGTGGTGCGGGAGATGGTTGCCAATAACAGGGAAACCAGGCGTTATACCAGCCTTGCGGAGCGGATCAGGGAAATGGAAGGAGAAGATTGCTCAGCGTAAAAGATTATTTGTTTCCGCGCAGATGCCCGGTATGCGACAGGCCGGTGAAACCGGCAGGGGCGCTGGTCTGCGCAGACTGTAAGGATACCTTGGAATATGTGAGGGAGCCGGTGTGCTTAAAGTGCGGAAAGGCGATTTTGGACGGGGGGCAGGAATATTGCTTCGATTGTTCGCATAAAAAACATGCATACGACAGAGGGGTGTCGCTGTACCGTTACGGCAGTGTCAGGGATTGCATATACCGGTTTAAATATGGAGGCAGACAGGAATATGCGGCGTTTTTGGGGGATGAACTGGCCTGGCATCTGGGAAAGCAGATTTTGGCATGGAAACCGCAGGCACTTATTCCAGTGCCTCTGCACCCAAAGAGAATGAGAAAACGGGGATATAATCAGGCGGAACTTCTGGCCGACAGGCTTGGGGAGCGGCTGCGGATACCGGTTTTGTCGGATTGGCTGGTACGCAGCAGAAATACGGCGCCGCAAAAGCTTTTGGATGGGCAGGAACGACAAAATAATTTGAAAAAGGCTTT
>DERU01000184.1:0-4847 GCA_002361095.1 Lachnospiraceae bacterium UBA3332 | reverse complement strand
TAATTTGAAAAAGGCTTTTAAAATAGGACGAAATGATGTAAAATTAAAGACGATTGTAATCATTGACGATATTTACACAACGGGAAGCACTGTCGATGAAATCGCACGCACCTGCCGGCCCGCGGGTGTTGAGAAAATATATTTTGCCGCGCTTTCCATCGGGAACGGAATGGGATAGACCGGGCAGGGAAGAGTTCCAGGGCTGGGATGGCATTTGCGGAATGGAGAACGAATGGTTAAAGAGGAGAAGGTTATCAGGATGACAAAAATGGCATCCTATGAGGCAAAAGAAGGGAAAAAAGACAAAGCGGTAGCCGGTTATTTCCGGGGGGATTATATAGGCATGCAGCTTTTGATCTCCTTTTTGGTGATCACCATCGCTTTTTTGGGCGTATTCGGCGCATATCTTGTTTTAAACTTTGAAGAAGTGATGGCAAATATCTACTCCATGGATATGGTTGCCGTGGGCAAGAAAATTTTGGTATGGTATCTGGCGGCGCTGGCGGTCTATCTGGCGGTTACCTATGTGGTTTATTGGGTGCGTTATGTAAAAGCGAGGAAACATTTGAATGTCTTACTGGAATACCTGAATTGCCTTGATGATACAGAGGAAGAAGATGAATTCTAAAGAGGGAAGGATATGACAAATTTACTTGTTCTAAGGGAATACATGAAAAGTTTTTACGCAAAATATGAGGAGTTTCTTGTTCCCGTCCTGAAGTTTATGTTGGCGTGTATTCTGTTTTTTACCATAAACGGACGTCTGGGATATATGGACAGGATTGATAATCCGGTTATTGCGCTGGTGGCGGCGCTGCTGTGTTCATTTATGCCGCCGGGAATGATGGTGTTTTTGTGTGCGGTATTTTTACTGTTGCACATTTATGCGCTTTCCATGGAATGTGTGGTGGTGCTGTTCATCGTGTTTTTGTTTGTCGGCGTGGTATATCTGAGATTTTCTCCGGGAAATTATCTTTTTCTTCTCGCAACCCCTTTACTGTTCCTTTTGAAAATACCGTATATTCTTCCGATTGTGGCAGGGCTTTTCGGAACGCTTACGGCATCGGTTCCGGTGGTATGCGGGGTGGTAGTTTATTATGTGCTCTCATACATGACGGGAAATGCGCAAACCTTTGCGGGGAGTGTGACAGGAGAAGGGGATTCGATACTGCAGCGGTTTAAGGATGTGACCGACGGGGTTACCGGAAACCGGGAGATGATTATTGTTGCCGTGGCGTTTGCCCTGACAGCGGTTTTGGTTTATGGGGTGCGCCGGATGGAAATTCACTACGCCAAAGCGGTGGCCATATTGGTAGGGACGCTGGTGGATATTGTCATTCTGCTGGTGGGGGATTTGATGTACGATGCGAATTTCTCGATTGCAGCGGTGATTTTGGGGAGTATTGCAGCGGCTTTTCTGGCGCTGATAGTACAGTTTTTCCATTTTACACTGGACTATGCGCGCACGGAGAAGGTACAATTTGAGGATGACGAATATTATTATTATGTAAAAGCGGTACCTAAGATGGCCGTAGCGGCGCCTGAAAAGCGGGTGAAGCGGATTACGACCCAGCGGGCGAACCAGAACGTCCGCCGCAGCCATGGGAAAGGAAAAACGAGAAAATAAGCGGGTTGGTGAATCATGGAACAGATTACGGAATTTGCGGACAGATATTTATCACGGTTTCAATATATCGGTATGATGGATGCGCTGGAAATCATCATCATTTCCGTCATGGTGTATTACGTGATGGTTTTTATCAAAAATACCAGGGCATGGTCTTTGCTGAAGGGCGTGTTCCTGATTATGATTTTTCTGTTGATTGCCCAGATTCTCAAAATGAATACCATTGTATGGATTGCAAAGAGCGTTTTCCAACTGGCGGCAATCGGTCTGATCGTTATTTTACAGCCGGAACTGCGTAAGGCGCTGGAACAGCTGGGAAAGAAGGAGTTCATCTATAATATACTTCCTTTTGACCTGGGAAGCAAGCAGGAGGAGGAAGGACTGTTTTCGGACAAAACCATCCGGGAGATTACACGGGCATGTATGGAAATGGGCAAGGTAAAGACCGGGGCGTTGATTGTTGTACAGCAAAAAGATACGCTGGCCGAATATGAAAGAACCGGAATCGGTGTGGACGGTATTGTGACCAACCAGCTGCTGATTAATATTTTTGAGCACAATACGCCGTTACATGACGGAGCGGTGATCATCCGGGGGGATCGGGTGACTTACGCGACCTGTTATCTGCCGCTTTCCGACAATATGCTGTTGAGTAAGGATTTGGGAACCCGTCACCGCGCGGGCGTGGGAATTTCCGAAGTGACGGATTCCATGACCGTAATAGTCTCGGAGGAAACGGGAAAAATCAGTATTGCGTACGGCGGTGCGCTTTCCCGGGGGTTGAGCGCGCAGGAACTGGAGCAAAAGCTCCGTTCCATACAAAACAAAGCGCCGGAGGAAAAAGAAAAGAAGCGTCGGAAAGGACGGTCGTCAAAAAATGAAAGATAAACTGACACGTAATCTGGGGCTGAAAGTGATGGCGGTTATTTTCTCTGCGGTTTTATGGATGATCGCTAAGGATATCAATGATCCGGTAACCGATCAGCGCTATTACAATGTGCCGGTGCAGCTGGTGAATACAGGAAGCATTACTTCCCAGAATAAGACATATAGGGTGTTGGACGGCACGGATTCCATCCGTGTCACGATAAGCGCGCCGGAATCCGTGGTGCAGAATATCAGCAAAGAAAATATTGTCGCCAAGGCGGATTTATCCAAAGTGGATGAAAACCAGTCGGTTCCCATTGAGGTGACGCTTAACTATTTGGACAGCGATGTGGAAAGCATACGTACGGACAAGGAACGCTTGCTTTTGGAGATTGAGGAACGCAAGTCGGAACAGCTGCGCATTGAGGTGGAATCGATAGGGACGCTGCCGGAAGGCTATGTCACGGGCAGGGTATCCATGGACACGAATACAATCAGCATATCCGGTCCGGAATCGGCGGTAGCGCCCGTGAGACGCGCCGTGGTGGATATTTTTATGGACGGTGTTACATCCGATGTCAATATGCAGACGCAGATCCGGCTTTTGGATGAAGAGGGAAATGAGGTGAACAACGCCAACCTCAAGAAAAATATTGAGAGCGTCAAGGTGACGGTTCCGATTCTGAAAACGAAATCCTTACCGGTTTCTTATCAGGTGACAGGAACGCCCAAAGAAGGATATGTACTGACGGGTAATGTGTCCTGTGTGCCGTCGTCTGTGATGGTGGCAGGCAAAGAGAGCGTTTTGGAGGAGGTTACGCAGATTGATATTCCGGCTTCGGAATTGGATGTTGCGGAGGCGGAAGAGAGCGTTGTCAGGACGGTGGATATCCGTAAATATTTGCCCTCCGGTGTGAATCTTGCGGATGAAAATTTCAGCGGCAATGTGACGTTAACCGCAGAGATAGAGGGGATCCGGCGCAAAACGATCTCCCTGACCGAAAGTGCGATTCCGGTACTGAACGTACCGGAAGGATGGAACGGGGAGATCCTGCAGGGGCAGAACCTTAGGGTGGTGGTACGCGGACTGCAGCGGGATATTTCCGGCGTGACGGAAGCGACCCTGCAGCCCCATGTGAACGTGTCTTCCATTTTGGATGCGGACGGGAATTTGACAGCGGGAGAGCAGGAAATCGTGGTAAACTTTATTGTGCCGGAAAATGTACAGCAGGAGGCGACGGTACGGGCGACGATTCGTATGACGCACATAGCGGCGAAGGAATAAGCGGGGATTTTTGCGGTACAGCCATTGTTGTTACATAGGACGAGCGGAGGAAACGGCCGTTTGCGGGATCCCGGGCAGGGGATGTATAAAAAGCAGGAGGAATTTGAGAATGGGAAGAATGTTTGGTACGGATGGTGTCAGGGGGGTCGCAAACGAAGAACTGACGCCGCTGTTGGCGATGCAGCTGGGGCAGGCGGGCGCTTATGTACTGACCAAGGAGAATAAGCACAAACCTACGATTATGGTGGGCTGTGATACCAGAATTTCCGGGGATATGCTGGCAAATGCCCTGATGGCCGGGATTTGCAGTGTGGGCGCCAATGCGGTTTATGTGGGTGTGATTCCGACTCCGGCGATCGCATATCTGACCCAGAAATATAAAGTGGAAGCGGGCGTGGTCATTTCGGCTTCCCACAATCCGATGGAATTTAACGGGATTAAGTTCTTTGACGGTAACGGTTATAAATTGCCGGACGCATTGGAGGATGAGATTGAGGCATTGATCCAAAGCGGAATGAAGGGAGTGGAGTTTCCCACCGGTTCCGGTGTCGGAAAAGTTAAAAACCGTAAGGATGCGCGGGAGGAATACATCAATCATGCCGTACAGACGGTTCCTGTGGATTTGAGCGGTATGAAAATCGTAGTGGACTGTGCGGAAGGGGCCGCGCATTATACTTCCGTGGAAGCCCTGCGGCAGCTGGGCGCGGAGGTCGTGCCGATTCACAATATGCCCGACGGTACAAATATCAATTCCAACTGCGGCTCTACCCATATGGGAGAATTGCAGGCAAGAGTGGTTTTCGAGAAGGCCAATGTAGGTCTTGCCTTTGACGGAGATGCGGATCGTCTGCAAGTGGTGGATGAACGCGGCAACGTGGTGGACGGGGACCAGATTATGGCCGTGGTGGGCGCGCACATGCGCAATATGGGAAAGCTGAAGAAAAATACCATTGTGGCCACCATTATGAGCAATCTCGGTTTCTTTATGTTTGGGGAGAAAGAAAAAATCCATATTGAGAAAACAAAGGTTGGCGACCGCTATGTGCTGGAGCGCATGCGGGAAATCGG
>DERU01000025.1 GCA_002361095.1 Lachnospiraceae bacterium UBA3332 | reverse complement strand
TCTAAACAGCCATCTCTCAAAACTTTTCCGCCGCTTCTTTTTCTCCAGTTTTTCCCTGCGCCGGATGGTCTTTCGCAGCAGGGGCAGGGTTTTCATGGCTGTCTGGCGTCCGTCCGCCCCCTTGCTGAACACAAAAGCCTCCAGATCCTCGTAGGTTTCCGGCTCCCCCTCCAGCGTGCCGCTTCCAAACCAATGGTCGGACAGGATAAGCATCCGGTTGGTAAATTCCCACAAATGCAGGCGCTTTAATTTTTTGATAATGCCAAGCCATCCGCTTCCGCGCTCCTGCGAGCGGTAGCAAAGCCAGATATCCAGCATATCCCGGATATCAAATTCTTCCAGCGCAAACCGCTCCGCCTTACAGGCAATCAGGAAAATAAACAGGGACGGCTCTTTGAATGCATGGGCATAATACCCGTCCTGCGCCTTTGGCATAAAACGTAGGGATTTTCCGAAATAATTCGCCGTTTTTTTATCCGCAAACGGAAATCTTTCCCGGAACACTAAATTAAGTCCGGAACGCATATAGCTGTACTCCCCCACCACCGGAATGAAATCCATGCTGTGCATCATGCGGTCGATTTCCGGGCGGCGGCGCTTCTCCACCAAAAACTCCACACCGGGCATGGCACGCATCTCCGGCATGGAATAATAATCCCGCAGGATGAAATCGTCCAAAACCATGACGTGGATTCCCTGTTCCTCACAGTGCCATAACACGGCCTCCACCACGTTTTTATACTGTTCCTCCAAAATGACCGCTTTCCTGTACTTCTGGGAAAACCGCGCCGACCATTCCCGAGGCACATCCTGATGCAGTCTAAGCAGCGCATAATAAAGCAAATTTGCCACATTGTGGTAATCCGCCGTTTTAAACAATATCTCCCAGTTGACCGGCTGGTTCTCCACAATCTTCCTCTGGTTGATAATGTCCCTCAAAAAACCTATCAGTTTTCTGGTCTCAACGTATTGATCTCTTCTGTCGTTCATGCAATACTCTTCTTTCTTCCAAAATATCTGCCGCCCGCATATTATAAATCGCCCGTCTTTCATCCGCAACCACATTACCTGCCGAAAGGGTAATGACCCTCTTTTTCATTACGCTCACCATCTGATGATCGTGGCTTGCGGCCAGGACAGTCATGCCCCCCTGGTTGAGTTCTTCCAGCAGGCGCATAAAATCCCAGGAACTTTCCCCGTCCAGGTTTGCCGTCGGCTCATCCAACAGCAGAATCTGCGGGCTGGGCGCAATGGCTCTGGCCAGCATCGCCCGGGCTCTTTCTCCTCCGGACAGCTGTCCGGGATAACGATCCATTTTATGGGCGATCCCGGTGATGCCGCAGGCATGCTGCGCAATTTTTTTTGCCTTTCTTCCGAAATATCCCATTGCACGCAAAGGCAGTAAAACATTGGAAAATATATTCCGATCCTCCAAAAGTCCCACGTCCGGATCCATGATGCCGAATTTTCTACGGTAAAAAGGGATTTTGGCTCTCGGCAGAGCGCCCAGCGCCACACCGTCCAGGTATACTTCCCCATAGGTCGGACGCTCCAAAGTACTGGCCAATTTCAGGACCGTGCTTTTCCCCGCCCCGCTTCTCCCGATTAAAAACAGGAATTCTCCCTGGCGGATATCAAAAGATACATGTTCCAGCGCAATATTACCGTCTCCGTAAACCCTGCCCACATCGACAAACCGAAGTTCCGCCATTTTCCATAGTCCTTTCCTCATCCTGCCATGGATTTTCCCTACCGCAGGCAACAACCCCGCCGCAAGCGACGGGGTATCTATTCACAATTCTGCCATCTTTTGTCCCGCAAAACTCCCTGCAAAACCGCTTCATTTTGCCGGGCCGGCATAAAAGGATTTCTCCCCTGCCAGCCTTTGGTTAATCACCTTATCCCTCGAAATCGTATCCTGCAGGATGCTCTTTATCTTTGCCTGTAAATCCCGTACTTTGGAGACCCAGACTCCGTCTTCTCCCTCCGGTTCGGTTTTGCCCTCCATACAATCCATTGTGTATTTCCTCTGCGCTTCGTCCATATTCTCTAAAAGAATGCGGATATTCTTCTCGCACAGATCCACCCCCGCCATCTCGTCGCTGCGCATCCCCAGCAGCAGCTGAACGGCAACCTTATCGTTTCTTCCAAGGGCATCACCCAACTCTTTGGTAATACGCTGAATTTCCGCTATGTATCCGTATTTTTTCTGATACTGCTTTAAAAATTCCACCCAATATGCTTCGTCCATATACCCGCCAATCACCGATTCTCCTGCTGTGCCTTCCGGTCCGCCTCGCTGAATGCGTCCCTCAGTTCCACCACCAGAGGACGAAGTTCCGCAATCACTTCTTTTTTCCTTCCGGCTTCTATCCGGGACAACTCATAAATAAAGAAATCATACATCCTGTTCAGTTCATTGCTGATCGGATAGTTGAAATTCAGGCTGTCTTTAAGATATGTCACAATCTCCGTACTGCGCGTCACGGACTTATCAAACAACTCATAGTCCTTTTTATCCAGCGCCAGTTCCGCCCTGGTAAGCCTTTTGAGCAATTCGTCATAAAGCAATCGCAGCATTTCCCCTCTGGTCATGGTATTGACGGACTGCTGTTTATACTGCTGATAACCATATGTGTTCATATTTCCCCATATTCTCCTTTACCCGTTTCGCCGGGCTGCCTGCAGCGGGTTTCGGCCTCATCCTCCAAATGCCGAGGCCAGCCAGCTGCTTTGACTGTTCATCTGGGAAACCAGCTGTTCCAGCGTGGTAAACTGCTTAATGTAACGATCCTGTTCCGTCTCCAGCCGGTCCAGCAAATCATCAATCTGCTCGTCGATTTTGTCCAGCTGCTTCTGGAGGGTATTGGTCAGAATGGAAGCAGGCGCATGTGCGGAACCCGCCCGTTCAATCAAAATTCCCTTCGTGGAACCCGTGGTGATCGCATACTTATCCATGATACTCTTCATCCGTACCACCAGACCGCCCTGGCTGACAGTGTTGCCGTCCTCATCCGTAACAGGAGAGCCTGCGAACGCCTTTTTCACCGCATCCGGATCCTCCTCCAGCGCCTGCTTAAACGCAGTCTCGTTAAAAATCAGCTTTCCGTTGTCGGTATAAGTACTGGAGACCGAAATTCCCATCTTTTCCAGTTCCGTCGCATTCTCGCTCACCACCGTGCGCAGCGCCGTGGCCAGTCCCCGGATATCCACATCGTTAAACAATAATCCCGCTTTCGCCTTATCGTTCCATGCCTTGATCTGGTTTTCCGTAAGATCTGCTTCCTCTTCCGCCGTGAGCGGCTCGTACTTGCGGTTGGGTTTGGTGGACACTTCATCGTTTACCAGCTTGATGATTTCATTGTACATATCCACCATTTCCCGCATGGCGTCCGCCGCAGGCTGGCTGTTGACGCTGGACTCAAAGGTAATCGGATCACTGTCCGTCTCACTGCTGTCAAACTTGCCTTTCAAAGTGAAATCAAGACCGTTTAAACTAAAGGTATTGGAATCTCTTGTTACCGTGACAGGTACCCCGGAACCCGAATACGTCATCTCCATAATCGCATCCTGCCCCTTTTGAATATCATAATCCCCCTGTACGTCTACGGTTCCGTCATCTTTATAGGTAGTTGCTTTCCCGAACAGCATATCCGCCAACACACCGGAGACATTCACCTCGCCGCTCTCCCCATTGTGGGTTGAGGTCATCACAAAGCGATCTGCCTCCTTTAAATAATCCATTTTGACACCCGCATCCGATGCATTTACTTTATCCATAATCTGCTGCAGGGTATCGTCTTTACTCACCTCAATCTCGACACCGTTGATAACCAGCGGCTTCTCCACAAGCCACCTCTCCATATCCGCGTCGGTGATATCATGTTTCATTCCGGAATCCATGAAACCCACTTTCAGGTTCAGGCGATTGGAATCCCCGCTATTTATGCCGCTGAACACGCCATATTTCCCAAAGATTCCCCTGTCCACACCTGTAATCTCAAGAACGGAACTGTCGTCGTCCCCCCCTCCCGGCCTTGTCGTCTTAAAGGACAGCCCGTTCGCATCATCATATGAAACCGCAATTCTGCCCTTTCCAAACGCCTTATCCAGCTTTGTCTGCAATTCATTCCGAAGTTTCTCTTCCCCATTGTTCATCAGTTCCTCACCGCTGGGAAGCGTTATGTTCTCCGTTTTTCCATTATAGGTAAAAGCAATTGTTTTCCCGCCCAATACACCTGCTGCCGTCTTTTTCTCCGTGAGGGTGGCATTATTGTACGCAGTCAATCCTCCGGCTGATATATTCAGGTCTTCCTGCGGCATTGTGGAGAGTGTCAGGCCTGAAGGCACAAACCCCAAATTATCAAGCAGGCCGTTGCGCTGTCCGCTTAAGGAAATACTATTCCCTGATGTGTCCGTATTGTACAGGGTAAATCTGCCGTTGCTCTGCTGTACAGACAGCACGTCCCCAAGGGTTCTTCCCCCGCCGATGGAAACCTGCTTAAACGCTTTCTGCAGGGAATCGGCCACTTCCTGCGCGTTGTTATAGCTATAACCCTCCCCTGTCTCCGGCAGATTCACCGTATAATATTTCGTTCCGTATTTGATCGTCATGCCGGAATTGGCAATCGCATTGAAATCCCGCAGTTCCGAAAGGCTTCCCACGGCCCCTGAAGATATTTCCTGTTTGGAAGCGTTGCCCAAGAAGTTCAGCTGTGCGTTCTGTGCCAGCTGCTTCACCGCCGTAATACTCATGGATTTGGTCAGGGAGGAACTTCCCTTTACGGAAATCTTCCCGCTGTTGGAACCCAGCGCGGTAATCGTGCTGTCCCCATACAGCGTGCTTCCGATCAGGTTCTTCTGGGAAGCATAGGAGGCAAAAGTCTGGGTAAAACCCACCAGCTTATCCACAATCCCCCGGATCGCTTCCTGCTCCCATTCCAGCTTCTGTTTCTCTTTCTGTTTATTCTCAATCTTCTTTGTGGTTCCCGCCGTCGCCTGCTCAATTAAAGTATCCCTGTCAAGACCGCTGGCCAGGCCGCCGTATCCCCTGATGGATGATGATGTGGAACCGCTTAATCCTCCGATTGTAGACATATCTTTCACCTCTCTATGTATCTATCCGCATGTACTGCAAAAATGCGTCCGTTTTTAAGTTCCTGCTATATTTATCGGCATAATAAACGCCTAAATTAACCCACCTCCGGAAATTTGCCGTCAAAGGACAAAATATTTTTATACGATGGGAAATTTCATTTCCTATCGTAAT
>DERU01000244.1:2289-9316 GCA_002361095.1 Lachnospiraceae bacterium UBA3332 | reverse complement strand
TAACGCCCCGGGAAAGGGCCATTGCCCCTCCTGGTTCCGCGTACCCTCCTGTGCCGACCGCAAAATGGATTTCCGTGGCGCTCCCCTCTTTTCCTTGACAGACAAGGTAGAATGCGTTACACTTATCGCGGGAAGGTAGAATGCATTATACCTAAATACATCCGTTACGGAGGAACACATATGGCAGTCCCTAAGGTTTTTGAGAGCGAGTATCGTTTCTGCCAGATTTTATGGGAGCAGGAACCGATCAATTCCACGCAGCTTGTGAAGCTGTGCCGACAGCGGCTTGGCTGGTCGAAGGGAACCACCTACACCGTCATCCGCCGGCTGTCCCAGCGGGGGGTATTAAAAAATGAAAATGCCACCGTCACTGCCCTAATATCGAAAGAGGAAGTACAGATGGCCGAATTTGACGAACTGGTAGAAAAGACCTTTGACGGTTCCCTGCCCCAGTTTATCGCCGCTTTTGCGAAACACAAAAAGCTGTCCCAATCGGAAATATCGTCCATCCAGCGTATGATCGACGATTACAAAAAACAGATGGAGGAATCTTGAATGGAACAAGTTTGGATTACAGTCTGCAACCGTGCCGTCGCCGCCGGGTGGCTGATTTTGGCCATCGCCCTGTTACGCCTTCTCTGGAAACGCGGCTCCAAGCAAATCCGCCTTTTGTTCTGGCTTCCCGTGGCGCTGCGCCTGCTGTTTTCGGATTTGCCCCAAAGCGCCTTTGCGCTGATTCCTTCTTTTTGGGTCGTCCCACAGCAGATCGGCATGATGCAGCCCCCCGCCATTGCAAGCGGCATCCCTGCCCTGGACCGTCTGGTCAATCCCGCTTTGGCACAAAGCCTCCCGGCCAGGCCCTATGCCAGCGCCAACCCCATACAAATATGGCTTGCCGTTATGATTGGGGGTTGGATCTGCGGCGTTTTGCTGCTATCAGGTTACAGCCTGCTTTCCTATGTCCGCCTCAGGCTGCGCGTCCGGGACGCCGTTTTGGTACGGCATACCGGTGCGAAACGCCCTATCGCCGTATATCGGAGCGAAAAAATAGCGGCCCCTTTTGTCGTCGGTTTTTTCCGCCCCCGCGTATACGTACCCTCTTCCCTTCCGGAGTCGGACTACCGGTATGTGCTGGCCCATGAAGCCGCGCACATCCGCCATCAGGATCACCGGATAAAAGGCATTGCATGGCTCTTTATGATTTTTTACTGGCCTTTTCCCCTGTTGTGGCTGGGATGGTTCCTGTTCTGCAAGGATTTGGAACTGGCCTGTGACGAACGGGTCATCCGGCAGTTTGATGCCGGAGAGCGTTGCCGCTATTCCGAGGTTCTTTTGGAAGCCGGTATCCCCAAAAACCATGGTCTGCCCTGTCCGCTTGCTTTTGGGACGGGCGACGTCAAAGCACGGGTCAAAAATGTCCTGTGCTACCGCCCGCCGACTTTCCGGGCTGCCGTCCTGGCCGCCGGAATCCTTTTTTTGCTTATCGTCGGCTTTTTGACCGTGCCACAGGAAAAAATCACGCTGCCTGACTATAAAGATCTTCTCTATGTGGAACTTAGGGTACTGTCGGAAAGCGAAGACAAATCCCTGACCGTGGAAGATGCGGATTGGAACGCCCAACTTCTCTCCGCGATGACCGGCGCCCGCAAAACGCACCGGCCATCCGTAAATGACGCTCCTTCCCTTAAGAATCTCGACGGCGGTTCCTGCACCGCCCTCACCCTGCGCATGACAAACGGCGCGTCTTTCACCTATTATCTATACGCTATCGACGGCCGCCATTATCTGGAACGGCCTTATACGGGTATTTACCGCACAGACGCAGACTGCCATGATCTGGTCGGCAGTTATATAACCGATGCCGACGGATGGCTCTCGATTTCCTACAGTCTGTACCGGCTCGGGCCGGGCGGCGAAATTGCGCAGGCCCTTTCCTCCGTCAGCCGGACACAGGCCGACGTATGCAGACAGATCATAGATTTTTATGTGCAGAAGAAAACCGGCCCGGCTTCCCTTACGCTGGAACTGCGCCGACAGCTGGGGGACACCTCCCTGCAGGAAAACGACATGCATCCGGGTCAGCCGTCCAGGCCGCAAGCCGTTCAAACCTCCTATGACCGTGAGGCCGTTCCCATAGAAACCCTGACACATTGCTACCGGCTCGACCGCCAAACAACGGGAAGCGGGATGGTGCATTCCCTGTATCTATATGAAGCCGACGGTACAGCTTATATACAGGGAGACGACCCCGGCGCATTCCTGCTTAACCGATCCTTCTACGACACCCTTGGGGAGCTATTTGCCGCACAGTCCTGACGTCTTGTCACGGAAATCCGTTCCCCGCCTGCCCGCAAAACGGATTTCCGGCGTCCTTGCAGAGAGGGGTTTACTTTGCAACTTTAGTATGTTAAAATATGGACATGTTAGGTTTCGTGTAAAGGAACAGGGAGTAAAACGTGTTTGAAAGACCATATACGACAGTTTTTCAACCGTGAATTTACGCCCGCTAAAGCGGGCAAAGGGGTTAATATGAACAAAAAAATTAAAACAGGGGCGGTGGATCATCTGTTTGAGGCTGTTTTGCACTTACAAAGCAGGGAGGAATGTTACGCTTTTTTTGAAGACTTGTGTACGGTAAACGAACTTCTCTCCCTGTCCCAGCGCTTTGAGGTCGCCTCCATGCTCAAAGCCGGAAAGACCTATCTGGATATCGCCGAAAAAACCGGCGCTTCCACCGCCACAATCAGCCGCGTCAACCGTTCGCTAAACTACGGCAACGACGGTTACGACCTGGTGTTTAGCCGAATGGGCCAAAAAAGCTAGGCAAAAATGATTTTATCATCGAAATTTTATTTTATGCTTTACTTTTATTTCGGAATGTGATATGCTTTCGTCATGTAACAAGTACAACTTATTTTTCTTGGAGGTATCTACATGAACAAAGGTACAGTAAAATGGTTTAACAACCAGAAGGGCTATGGATTCATCTCTGATGAAGCTGGTCATGATGTATTCGTACATTATTCTGGGCTGAACATGGAGGGATTCAAATCTCTGGAAGAAGGCGCTGCCGTTGAGTATGACGTCATTCAGGGTGAGAAGGGTCCTCAGGCTGTAAACGTAACCAAATTATAAGATCCGAGCATCTTATAGCATCTAATCATAACCCTATGTGCCTGTTCCTTAAATAGAGAGTACGCATCTTTTTTTAATGAATTAGAACTAGCTAAGTGATTAAGAGAAAACAAAAGCCGGTCGCATGACCGGCTTTTTGTGTGATCCGATAACGGCCATCCTACGCCCCCTGTACATACCGGACCGTCTCCTCAAAGGGAAGGTTTCCCCCGTACAAATCCAATGCGCTGCCCACCGTCACATGAATCCTATTATTCCCCGCCGTCCGGATTTTATCGATATCCGCAAAAGAACGAATTCCCCCCGCATAGGTAATCGGGATCTGGTGCCAGCGTCCCAGCAAATCAATCAACGGCTCTTCGATACCGTTTTTTGTCCCTTCCACATCCACGCCGTGAATCAAAAATTCATCGCAAAAAGAAGCCAGCATGGTCAAAATATCCTCCGACAGCACCACATGGGTATATTTTTGCCATCTGTCCGTCACAATATAATATTGACCGTCTTTTTTGCGGCAGCTTAAATCCAGCACCAGCTTACCGCGCCCCACTTTCTCCACCAGGCGATACAAATTTTCAAAAGAAATGGTACCGTTTTGGAAGACATAGGAAGTCACAATCACATGGGAAGCGCCCGCATCCAGATAATCCTGCGCATTGTCCGCCGTAATGCCGCCACCGACCTGCAGGCCGCCGGGATATGCCTGCAATGCCCGCAGCGCCTGCTGCCTCGTCTGCTCATAGTAGGGACTATCCTTTTTATTTAAAAGAATCACATGACCGTTTTTTAAATTCCGATCCGCAAAACACTTGGCAAACCAAGCCGCATCCTCCGCCGACACATAATTCTCACTGGCAAGATCACCCTGATCCAGCACACTGCTTCCCACAAGCTGTTTTACCTTTCCGTTGTGAATATCAATACAGGGTCTAAATTCCATATCTGCTCCCCTCCGCCCGCTTTAACGGGCACTCCAGTCTAGGAGGTCTCAAACCGTTACGGTTCAGATGCAACAAAATTTTCCATATACATCCATTTTACAGGAAAAATGTATTTTATGCAATCAAAAACGGCATACTATGGCAGGAATGGTGTAACGACGGTTTAGCAAAACCGACCTGTCACGCTGTCTGATTTTATAAAAAAAGGAGTGAAAACAATGAAAAAGCCACAAAAACTCTTTTCGGTGTTCCTTCTTCTGTGCATGTTCGCCCTGGCTGCAGGATGCGGAAGGAGCAAAGACAACAACAAAGATGATATGGCCAACAACAGCGCCACATCCGGAAATCAAAACGCAGCCTCCGGCAGCAACACGGATTCCCCTGCCGGAACGCAGGCATTCGACGGTGAAGGCGATACCACGCCCGGAACCGGAACGGGAAGCGGAGATGTTACGGAAGAAAACGGAAACGGTCTTACCGGAACCGATACGCTGGGCGATGACAATATCGTCAATGGAACCGATAGCGTAAACGGCAACGACATCGGAAGCAATGCCGGAACCGACGCAGGACTGAACGGCTCCGACGGCAACACTGCAAACGGTACTGCAGGCAACACCACTGCAAACGGTACCGCCGGCAACAATAACGGTACCGGCAACGGCGCCGCAAGCGGCACTACCACCAACGGCACGGGAAACACCAACGGCAGAGGCGCGAAAGACGCGCTGGATGATGCCGGAAACGCCATCGGTGACGCCATGGATGACGTTGGCGATGCGGTCGGCGACGTAGCGAAAGATATCGGAAACGGCATCGACGATCTCACTGACGGAACCTCCAACCGCACCAAAAACCGCAAATAGGCAAAGCACACAACCAGGGGACATGTTAACACATATCCCCTGGTATCATTGCGGCCGGTTCAGTCCGTCCCCTCCCGGACAGTAACACAGACTATGCCCTTTCGGTCAGCGTACCATCCATATAGGCTTCCAGAAGCTTTTCCAAATGGGAAATATTTTGCTTTAACTCCGCCCCGATATCCGTGTCCGCCACCAGAATCCGTCTGGCGGCCGTCTCCACGATTATCGTATCCGAAACCATATCCATCTCCTCCCGGATGGCCGCTTCCCTTGACTCAAAGGGCTTATGGGCAACCAGATTCATGCCGTGGGAATTTTCCACCAGCGTATATCCCGCAATGCCGGTTTTTTCCTGATAAGCGCGGGAAAAACCGCCGTCGATAATCAGCAGCTTCCCGTTACACTTCACGGGCGTCTCGCCTTTCTTTAGTTCCACCGGGACGTGTCCGTTGATAATATGGGAGGATTCGGCATCCAAACCAAACTCCCGCAAAATCCGGTTTAGCACCTCTTCCTGATCCAGCAGACGGTAATAGGCATTTTTTACCTCCGCATGGGTTTCCTTATCCTCCACAAAATAACGCTCAAAGGTCGTCATTTTATCCCTGCCGTAAACCGGGGAATTGGGGCCGGTCCAAATATACCAGGCAATGTCCCTGCCCCTTCTGCGCTCCTCCCTGTCCTGGGAATAAAAACCCTTTCTCGCATAAGTCTCCAGTACATCGTACAGCGCCTTTCCGCTGTAGCATTTTCCGTAAACATTCACTTCCTTGAAATTGCCCTCGCTGTCCATGGGCACACAGCCATGATAAAGCAAATTGTTGTTATGGACTTTATAAAGACTTCCCTTGGAGAATAAAAACCGGACATGGCGCTGCAGCTTTTCACTGTGCACAAACGCATGGCGCAGACGGTCCACCACCAGTTCTTCCTCCTCGCTCAGGCGGTACGGATCGCCGGGGTCAACCGTAGGGAAATCCGTATCCTTCATGGGATACGTTTTTTCCCCGATCCGGACCGTTCCCGCCGCAAAATCAATCTTATCCAGTAAAAGCCTGTCCTCCATCCCATATTCCGGATGTGCCAAAATCTGCTGGCCTTCCAGCTTCAGCTGAATGATGGCAATCGCCTTATGCATCATCATGTCGAGTTTTAAATCCCTGACATCATAATCCTCACTGTAATGAATGGAAAAAAGGCTGCAGTCCACATTCCCGTAAGTTTTCATGGCAAATGTGGCCAACGGAATCAGGTTAATGCCATACCCCTCTTCCAGCACATCCAGGTTCCCATAGCGTGCGGAAAGACGAATCACCGTGGCAATGCAGGCCGTCTGGCCGCTGGCCGCCCCCATCCACACAATATCGTGATTGCCCCACTGGATATCCACGGAATGGTATTTGCTCAGGGCGTCCATAATCAGGTGCGGCCCCCGTCCCCTGTCATAGATATCCCCCACGATATGCAGATGATCCACCACCAGCCGCTGTATCAGATTGCACAGCGCCACGATACATTGGGGGGCCCGTCCGATCCGGATAATGGTATGCAGGATTTCATTATAATAAAGTTCCTTATCCTGAATCTCCTCCTTCTCGGTAATCAGTTCTTCAATCACATAGGAAAAGTCCCTGGGCAGCGCCTTACGCACTTTCGACCGGGTATATTTGGAGGATACCCGTTTCGTCATCTGCACCAGGCGGTGGATGGTAATCCGATACCAGTCCTCCAAAAGTTCCCTGTCCTCTTCCTCCTGCATCATCAGTTCCAACTTTTCTTCCGGATAATAGATCAGCGTCGCAAGGCTGCGCTTGTCCTTCGCACTCAGCGTATTTTCAAATTCCTCGTCCAGTTTGCGCTTCACGGCGCCGGAACCGTTGCGCAGCACATGGTTGAACTGCTCCCACTCCCCGTGAATATCCGTCAAAAAGTGCTCGGTTCCTTTCGGCAGACTCATAATGGCCTGCATATTAATGATTTCCGTCGCCGCATCCGCAATCGTGGGAAACTGCTTCGAGAGGCTTTTTAAATAAGCCCGGTATTCAAAATCCTTCATCTTTTCTCTCATTCCGCCGCGCAAGCGGC
>DERU01000244.1:0-1969 GCA_002361095.1 Lachnospiraceae bacterium UBA3332 | reverse complement strand
TTCCGCCGCGCAAGCGGCATCTTACTCACAGGAACTTCGGAACGCGCAACGTCCGGCCTGAAAATTATTATGGTCAGGCTTTCTCCCCGTCTATCACGTCGCTCATATTGTAAAGACCGGCAGGCTTACCGGTAAGAAATTTTGCGGCCTGTACGGCTCCCCTGCCAAAAACCGTCCGGGAATATGCCATATGGGAAAAAGTAACCACTTCATCCGTCCCCGCAAAAATCACATCATGGTCGCCCACAATCGTGCCGCCGCGCACGGCGCTGATCCCTATTTCCCTGGACGGGCGTTTCTGCCTGCGCGCACTTCTGTCATAAACATATTCATATTTTTCCGAAAAAGCGTCGTTAACGGAATCCGCCAGCGCCAACGCCGTGCCGCTTGGCGCATCCACCTTCTGGTTATGATGTTTTTCCACCACCTCAATGTCAAAGCCCGCATCCGCCAAAACCGGTGCCGCCTCCCGCAATAGCTTCATCAACAGGTTAATCCCCACGGACATGTTCGCCGAACGCAAAACCGCCACCTGTCTTGACGCTTCCTCCACGCGGGCAAGCTGCCCTGCGGAAAGCCCGGTGGTACACAGGACGCAGGGAATCCGGCGTTCCACGCAAAAATCCAAAAGTGCATCCGCCGCCTTTGCGGAAGCAAAATCAATCACCACATCCGCCATGACCGCACAGTCCGCCAACGTCCTAAAAACGGGATAGCTGTTGCGCACATGATCGCTTATGTCCACCCCCGCCACAATCTCTATACCTTCCTCTTCCGCTATCAGGGCGGAAATCACCTGTCCCATCTTTCCGTTACAGCCATGCATAATCACCTTTACCATTGTTCTCCTCCTATTGGCCCTCGCGGCATTCCACAAATGCCCGTGCAAGCACTGCACCCGGCTCTCTGCCTGCGGGAATAAAGCGCCGACAGACCGGGACCCAATACCGCCCCGGTCTGCCATTTATCTATGTGCAAAGACATTTCCTAAACTGGCATGTGTCATTTTTGGCACGCCGCCGGTAACACCCCAAATTTCTTCATCTCTTCCTCCAATACGGCCGCATGCGCTTCCTCCATCTCGGTCAGGGGCATGCGCAGCGTACCGCTGCAAAATCCCAGCAGCTGTGCGGCCTTTTTCACCGGAATCGGGTTCACTTCGCTAAAGAGCGCGTCAATCAGGGGCAGGGCCTGCAGCTGCAGCTTACGGCTTTTCTCCACATCCCCTGCAAAAAAGCTGCTGCAGATTTCATGTGTCTGGAGCGGGGCCACATTGGAAAGTACGGAAATCACGCCTTTTCCCCCCAGCGAAAGCATGGGAACAATAATACCGTCCTCCCCGGAATACAAATCCACACACCCGTCCGCCAGCTGCATCAGGTGCGCGGTCTGGCTGATATTACCGGTGGCGTCCTTGACGCCCACAATATTGTCCACATCCCTGCAGAGGCGGACGATGGTTTCCGGCTGCAGGGCAACGCCCGTGCGTCCTGGGATATTATATAAAATCACCGGAATCTCCACGGCATCCGCAATGGTCTTAAAATGCCTGTAAAGCCCGTTCTGCGTACCTTTATTATAATAGGGCGTTACCAAAAGCAGGCCGTCCGCCCCGCTCTTTTGCGCCTCCTTGGAAAGGTAAACCGCCGTCTGCGTACAGTTGGAACCTGTACCGGCAATGACCGGAATCCGGTGGTTTACCTTCTCCACACAATAGCGGATCACCTCCAAATGTTCCTCATGCGTCAGGGTGGAAGATTCGCCGGTGGTGCCGCAGACTATGATCGCATCCGTCCGGTTTGCAACCTGAAATTCAATGAGCCCGCCAAACGCTTCGTAATCAACAGAGCCGTCCTCGTGAAAGGGAGTAATGATCGCAACTCCCGCGCCCTTAAAAATTGCCATACTTGCCTCCTCATATGCAATTGTAACTTTTTCGTAACAGTTCAGACAAGTCTGACCTGTTACA
>DERU01000036.1:22693-39628 GCA_002361095.1 Lachnospiraceae bacterium UBA3332 | reverse complement strand
AGGGCAGTCCCAGATACGAAAGCACGGTGGGATATAAATCCGCCAGGGAAACCGGCGTATCCACCGTCTGGGGCGCAATCCGGCCCGGCAGGCAAACCAGCAGGGGTACCCGAAGTACTTCCTCGTAAGCCAGCGGCCCCTTTTCTCCCAGTCCGTGGTCATAGAGCATATCCCCATGGTCGCTGGTAATGACCAGCATCGTATCCTCCCAGACACCATACCGTTTCAGCAAAGCCTCCAGCTGCCCGATCTGATAATCGAACAGTTCCACCATGGAATAATAGTAGCTGCGGGCCGTCCGTATTTTTTCCTCCGAAACCTCCTGCCAGACCGTATTTTGGTTGCCTGCGATACCGAACCGCCCGCCGCAGTCCTCCTCTGCGGTTCCCCGGCGCAGCGCGGCCTGGGGCGTCACCCCTTCCTGCGCGCTTCCCTTTGGCCCGGGCAGGCATTCGGGCCGGATTTTGGGCCAGTCCTGCGGCAGCGCAAGCGGATGGTGGGGATCCTGAAACCCGATATTAAGGTAAAAGGGGCGGGACAAATCCCGCTCCTTCAGGAACGCTTCCGTCCGGTCCACAATCCATGCACCGCTGTGCAGACGGTAAGGCATTCCCCAGTCGCCGCAGCCATAGGCGTCCTGGGCAAACAGCCGCTTCACCTGCAGCTGCGGCATTTTACAGCCTTTTTTGACGCCGCGCGCGGCAAGCCACGCCTCGTAATGGCCGTTCACCCCCCAGTCGCTGTGCCCCACGGAAAGTTCCGCCGTCTCAAAGCCCGCAAAACCGGTAAAAGGCTTTTGCCCCTCCACCGGTGCCGTCTCCGGTGAGGCAACATCCCAGGGATAGACATGCAGCTTGCCCAAATGGTGGGTGCGGTAGCCTGCCCCGGTCAGTACCGTACTCAAAAAGCGGGAGGTATCCGCCGCATAGGTTCCGATGTTGTAGGAACCGTGCCGGGAAGGCAAAAGTCCGGTCAGAATGGACACCCGCGAGGGCGTACACACCGGATTGGTGCAGTATGCCCGGCTAAACCGGGCGCCCTGATACGCAATCCGGTCCAGATTGGGGGTGTGTACAAAATCGCTGCCGTTGCAGCCCAGGGAATCGAAGCGCTGCTGATCCGCAGTAATCACTATCAGATTTTTCATACCGGTTTATTTCTCCCATCGGATTTTCAAAAGCCTTGCGCTGCGTACCGGCTGCGCAACCTCCAAAATCCCGTTTTCCGCATGATAACAAACGCCAGTCGGCAGGGTACAAGGATAAACGACCTTAGCGCCCGCGATCTTTTTGCCCCGGCATACCGGCAGTTCCCAAAGGCTTTGCAGGGGCAGCCGCACCACATCCTCCGGGTCGTCTGCGCGCCATACCGCCAGATGGGCGCATTCGGCATTGGCAAAGCCCACGGCAAAGCGCTGTCCGTCATAGGAAGGCATACCCAAGGGCCAGAAGGGATAGGAATGTCCGATCAAATGCCGGTACGATTTATAATAATCGACGGCCTCCCGGATGAGGGCAAGGTTTTCCTCCCCAAGCCGTCCTAAATGGCCGCTCTGGTGGATACGCATGGTCATGGCGTTGACCATATTAAAAACCGTCTTCTCTGCGTCCGCGTCCTGCAGCGGGTAAGACCAGACCGCGTTCTGCTCCGGCGTCACCGCCGCCGGGGCTGCCGCCGCAATGGCGGCATAGCGCAGATAATCCGTCTGGTCGCTGGAGGACTGGATGCTGTGGCGCAGCAGCAGGGCGTCGTTGATGCGCATGCCGCCGCTGCCGCAGTTTTCGATGATCAGTTCCGGATACCGGACAAACACACTGTCCAGCCATGCAAGATAGGCCCGGTTGTGACCAAGCAGTCCGTCCCCCGCGCTGTCCGCATCCTGCTGCGTCCCGATCCCGGCGTTGATATTGTAATCCATTTTGATATAACCGGCCCCATATTCGCGCACCAGCCGGTCGATGACCCCGTCCGCAAAGGCGCGTACGTTTGGATTGCGGTAATCCAGCTGGTAACGGCCATGGTCGATGACCCGTCTGCCGTGCCGCATAAAAAACCAGTCGTCCGGCTTTTGGGCCGCAATCGGGCAATGGATCCCCATCACCTCCAGTTCCAGCCAAAGCCCCGGCACCATGCCTTTTTGCCGGATATAGGAAAGCACCTTCCCGATCCCTTCCGGCCACCGCCCGGACGCCGGTTCCCATTCGCCTACCCGGGACCACCAGGAACCGTTGGCGTACCAGCCCGCGTCGATGGTATAATATTCGCAGCCGATGGCGGCCGCCGCGTCGATCAGCGGATATTCCTTTTCGGCCGTGGGATCTCCCCCCAGACAATTCATAAAATCGTTAAAAATTACCGGCAGCTTTTCGTTATCGGCGTTGGGCCGTCTCATGGTTCTTCTCCAATCCGTCAGGGAAGCCACCGCGTCCGCAAAGCCTGTCACGGTCACGGCAACCGCCGCATGCACCGACGAAAAGGTTTCCCCGGGGTTCAGTCGCTTGTACCAATGGTTTTCCGCCTCCGCAGGGCCCGAAAGCTGCAGATAAAGTTCGTCCTTGCAGTCGCTCACCTCCCAGTGCCAGGAACCGTTATGGACAATGGAAAACAGCCAGCCCTCCCCGGAGGGTTCACAGCCCACATACCCCATGGGCAAATACTCGTGGGAATTCCATGTTCCCGTGGAGGAAACGGACACCCGCTTGGTGGAATAGTGGAATACCTTGTGCAGGCCCAGCTGGGGCAGGGTATATTCCTTCCACTGGAATTCCCCGTACCAGGTATTGGAAGGAATCCTGAGCCTTGCCGCCTTATCCCAGGGCAGGGATGAGGATTTGGTCAGCCCCGTGAGACAAAAACTGGACACATATGTCAGCCCCACCGCCTCCTGTCCCCTGTTTTCCACCTCTGTCCAGCTTTCCAGCACCCTGACGCCGTCCGTAAACTGCAGACAGCTGGTGACCAAAATTTTGGTGACCGGATCGGTCTGTTCCACGCAGATTTTCCTGCCCTGCCCGTTCTTTTCGTCCCGAAAATCCGAAAAGACCAGACGCCGCCCCGGCAGCGTCCCGGTATATTTGGAGCCGTGATGGTCGTCGCAGTCCTCCCCGGCCAGCTGGATTTCCACCAGACGATACCAGTCCCTTTGGTTTTCCCGAATCTCTTCCTCCGCAAAGTCCCTGCACTGGCAGTGGTAGAAAAAGACTTCTTCCGCCTCCGACACCGCAAATACCAGCCGGATGCCGTTTTCTTCTATACAATACCGTTTTTCCATCCTGCCTCCCACCTAACCCCCGCATCCGCGCGGTACTTTATTTTTTCATTTTTTCCATATTTTCCCGGGAAATGGGAACCGGCTCCCCCACCGCCCTGGAATGGATGATGGTCTTTGCCACGGACTCCAGCACTTCCATTTTGTTAAAGGCATCCATCAGGTCTTTTCCCCAGGTCACCGCCCCGTGATTTTGCAAAAGCACGGCGTTTACCTCTTCTATGTAGGGAGCGATGGCCTGGGCCATCTCTGCCGTACCCGGCGTGGCATAAGGCGCAAGGGCAACCTTTTTTAACATCATCCGGGTCTCGATGAGATAGTTATCCGGAATATTTTTCCCCGCCATGGCAAACGCCGTGGCATAGACGGGATGGGTATGCACCACCGCATTTACGTCGCTGCGGCCTGCATACACCGCCCGGTGCATGGGATACTCCTTGCTGGCTTTCCCGCTGCCCTCTATCACATTGCCCGCAAAATCCACCGCCAGCATGTCGCCCGCTTCCACAAATCCTTTGTTTTTGCCCGAAGGAGTCAGCAATATATGCGCTTCGGACACCCGCATGCTTACGTTGCCGTCGGTGGCGGACACCAGATTGCGTTCATATAAGAGACGGCAGATTTTTGCCAGTTCTTCCCTTTCCCTTTCATACATATCCATTTCCTCCTTGTACCCATTTGACAATAACCGCCCTGCGCAGTTTTACGGGAGAGATTTTCACGCCAGCCAAACCTGTGCCACCATGCTCCCGCTTCCCTGTCCCGCAAGCCGGTACAGCTGCCCGTCCCGTTCCAATTCCCGGGTCCGGTCGCTGCCGTTGCACCACACTTTTTGCACGCTGCGCTCCGTCCAGAAAGCGAATGTCCCGGCCTCTTTTACCACAGCCATAAAGCCGCCGTCAAAAGTTTTCACTTCCGAAAGCGCCATAAACCCGATGTATTTGTCCAAAAGCCCCAACACCGCACTCCCTTTTGTCTGCGGCACAAATACATACAGGCCAAACCCGTCCGCCTGCAGGGATACCTGTACGCGCTCCCCCTCCCGCAGCAGGCCCACCGCCTTTTTCCGCAAAACGTCTACGCATACATACGCGCCCTTCGGCAAATCAAACACATCCCCCGGGCCAAAGGAAGCGGCCCGCGTCTCTTTTCCCAGATTGTAAAGCGCGACCGCCCCGCCTTTTTGTCCTTCCAGGCCGCAATCCGCGATATTGGTCAGTTTGACGATTCCCTCTTTGAGGGGATCCGCAAACAGACAGTCCGGCGCAGGCATCGCGGCCCTGTCCATCCGCAGCAGCCTCCCGTCCCCAAGCGCAAGCGGCGCGATGGTTTCCCGGCTTGTCTCCCCGATCCGGTCCGATACATAGACCGGGCCGCCGCTTACGGCGCGGAGCACGGCATGCTTTCGGGCATCCGGATGGCAGCTCCAGAACATATCCCAGTCGCAGCAGTAAAACTGTCCGTGGTAAGGCGCGTTGTATGCATTTTGCAGCAAATGCTCCGCAAACCCCTCCGGACGATCCGGCACAAAGTCGTCGCTGTTGCGGCTCAGGGCCGAACCCTGCCGCCCCAGCACATTTTCCATCGCCATACCCATGCAGTTGATCAGGCGGCCGCCCATATAAGCCCCCGCCGCGCCTTCCAGCGCCCGGTGGGTCTCCCGCGCCGCCCGGCAGACGGCCCTGTCGTTGGCATAATGATTCTTGACGGCGCTCTGCCCGTCCACCTTCACAAAATCAATGCCTTCCCCACGCAAATATTCGTACCAATCCCGGTAAAACCCGTATCCGGCCTCCGCGCAGGGCGCAGGCAGAAGTTTCCCGCTTCTGGTGGTATACAAATGCCCTTTCTGCGCCTGTGCCGCTGCGCTCCCCGGCTCGATTCCGCCCCAGTATCCGCCCAGCGAATGCCAGACGCCCAGCCAGCGTATCCGCCCGTCCGCCTTTAAATCGGCCGCCATGGCCCTAAAGCCCGCCGGAAACTTTTCCCGCTCCGGCACAAAGTCATACATCCGGTCCTCCCGCACAGACTGCCACCCGTCGTCCATCAAAAGCCAGCGCACCGGAACATTCTTCCGGGCAAGTTCCCCTGCCTTTTCCCGCACCTTTTCTTCACTGATCTCCCGGTAAAAGGCGTCCCAGCTGCACCAGCCCAGATAGTCAAACATTTCCGGCAAATCCTTCTCACAAGCCAGCAGCGCGCCCGTCTCCTCCGCTGCCGCCCGGCAGGCAATCTGTATTGCGCGGTAGGGGCTGTCCGCCTCCGCCAGCACAAAAACCGGTTCGCAAAGGGACAGGCCCCCCGCCATGTAAGCGGTCATCCCAATCTGCAAAACATCCTCTTTTCCTCCGCAGGCCTGCGCCTTGTAGGATTCTCCCGCCAGTAAAAGCAGGCAGCCGAAGCGGTCTTTGTAATCCAAATATACGCACTGGGTACGCGGCGGCAGGTTTTCCCAGTTTGGTAAAAAGGCCGGTCTGGTCCACCAGTCCCGGTGCAGATACAGGGCCGTCAGGCGCACCGGCCGGCGGCCAAGTCCAACCGACAGGCGCAGCGCCTCCGCAAAGGCAAAGCCGTCGTTTTCCCGGAAAGCCTCTGCCCGTAAGTCCGCTTCTATGCGCCCAATCAGACAATCCTGCTTTCGCTCTACCGCCAAAGATGCTTTTGCGCCCTCCCCGGTAAACCCAAAGACTTCCCCGTCCTGCGTCTTTTGGGGAGCGGCAGGCGCAAACGCCTGCTTTTTTCCGCTCTGCCGGAATATCTCCAGTTCCGCCTGTAAAATACGCTGTTCCATCGCAGTCCTCCTTACAGCCATCTCACCATAAACTTCGGCGCTGTCACGCTGCCGTTGTTCTTTTCTTTTTCAAAAGGCCCCGGCGCATAAGGCATGAGCAAGAAGAACAACTCCCGCTCCTGCCCCGGAAACAGCGTCACATAATTGTCGCTGCCAAGCAGGCAGTGGCTGTCTCCTTCCAGCCAGACCCCTGCCTCCGTCACGGTCCTCTCCCCGGTATTTTTTAAAGAAAGGCGCGCGCTGAAACGCCCGTCCGGAAGGGCGGATACGGCCTGTGCGGTCAAAGAAACACGGCCCTGCTTTTTCCTAATGGCGGCAAAGGGTTCCTTTTCACAGGTGGAAAACAGATAGGTATTTTCCGACAAAAAGGTTTCCCCCTCCCAAAGCCCTGCCGTCACAAAAAACACATCCTCCTTAGGCGTTACAAAGGAAAACTCCCCTGTTTTCGTACTCCTCTTGTCCAGCACATGGGCTGCGTATTCCGTCTGTGCAAGTACATCCCCCGCCAAATTTCTCGCCGTCATGCAGATACGCCCTTCCAAAAGCGCCCCGCTGTTTTGCACATACACCGGAAAACAAACCTGCTCTCCTGCCCGGTAAGTCAGACTCCTGTAGTCAATGGAAATATGCCGGTTTTCGTAAGCCCGCCTGGTCTGGTAATAGGCGGATTTGGTCTCGCCGTAATAATCCACCAGATTCGTACAGGAAGCGTTGGGCCAGGGTTCATTAAACTGCCAGATGATCGTGCCGCTGTTGGCAAACGCCCGCCTGCGGTCTGCCTCCAGGATAAACCGCAGTCCCTCCGACTGCATATACTGGCTGCACCTGACAAAGGTTTCCAGTTCCCCGGGCGTTTTTCCGATCGGGCCAAACATCTCACAATCCCGAAAATACGTCCCCCACCATTCGCCGTGATGCTGCCAGTTGGGATCCCCGGACATGGGCGTGGGCCGAAGGGAAGAAGCCGGTAAAAATTTTTGCAGGCTTTTGGTACAGGAAACCCCGTCCATACCGAATTCGCTGTGAAACAGGCTGTCCGACCCGCCGTACAGTTCATAATGGCCGGGATTGCCCCCATAACTCCAATTGCCATGCACATCATGGCTGACCCCTTTCTCCTTTGTGACAAATTCCCTGGGGCCGGACGCGGAGGTAGGCAAAAAGACGCGCCTGCCGTCCTCTCTCTCCACAATACTTTGCAGCATGGCCAGATTTTTATTGCCATAACCGCTGGGACGGTCCGGTTCTTCCATCAGTTCATTGCCGCCGCTGTACACCGCCAGACAGACATGGTTTCTCTTTTCCCGCACCGCCGCCGTGGCCGCCGTTTCCAAAAGCTTTAAAAAGCCCTCATCCTCCCCTGGCCGGTTATCGATACCGGAACTGGACTGGATAAACTCCTGCCAGACAAGAATACCGTTTTCGTCGCACAAATCGTAAAAAACTTCCTTCTCGATCAGGCCGCCGCCCCAGACGCGCACCAGATTGACGCCCGCATGGGCCATGGCGGTTACCAGATACCGGTAACGCTCCGTCCCCACCGAGCCATAGACATGATCCAAGGGAGTCATATTGACACCCTTGATATAGGTTTTGGACTCATTTACCACAAACGTATAGGGCAGGGCGTCTTTGGGCGCTCCTTCGTTGTTGTCCAGGCGCAGGGTACGGATTCCGGTTTGGAAACGGTAGGTATAAACAAGCCTGTCCCCCTCCCAAATTTCCGCCTTTCCCTCATACAGCCAGGGAATCCCGCTGCCGTTAGGCTGCCAGAGTATGGGATCCTGTATCAGCAGTTCGGCGCTGACCCGCGCCTCCTTGTCCTGTGCGGACAGCGCCCCCTCCCACACAAAGGTTTCCGGCTCCGATGCGGCCCATTCTGCGGTCTGAAACGGCTTCACGCCGGTCTCCTGCGCTTTTGCGCCCTCCGTTGTCCCGGCCTGGCGCATGCTCCCCGTCTGCTCCAGCGCCTCCAGCCGCTTTTTATCCTGACTGCGCCGGTCAAAAGGCCCGGCCGCCGTAATCCTGCATGTCAGTTCCCCGGTCCGGTCGGCTCTCCGATCCCTGATATCCGCAGCAAAAAGAATCCGTCCCTGACGTCCCTGATAGTCCGTGTCCAGGTGCACATTCTCAAACGCAGCCTCTTCCTGCACCGAAAGAACTATATCCTGCCAAAAGCCGATGTTCACCAGGCGCGTGGAAAAATCCCATTTATAGTTAAAACGGCTCTTTTGCGTCGAAGTCCTGGAAGTATAGCCGATCTGTCCCATCTCCGCCGGTACGCCCTTGAAAAGCACCACCAGCTTGTTTTCCTCCCGCAAAAGGGAGGTCACGTCCACACGGAAAGCGTCATACATTCCGGTATGGGATCCGCAGGGGACATCGTTACAAAACACTTCCGCCTCATAATCCAGACCCTTGCATACCAGTTCCACATGACGGTTTCGCAGATCGACACCGTTTAACACCGCCGGGAAAACCGTCCGGTACATCCACCAGCGGTTTTCCACCCATTCGCAGCGCAGGCTGTTTTGCGCAAAATACGGATCCTCTATCAGACCGGCCCGGAATAAATCCGCATGCACGCTGCCCGGTACCTGCGCGTCTATCCAGTCCGTCACACCATGCAGCGTCTGTCCGGTCTCCATGCTTTTTTCCTTAAGGGGTACATAGGGCCAGTACCCTTTCATCTGCCACTTACATCCGGAAAGTGAAATTTCCATATCTACTCCAGTCCGCCTGTTTTCGGATATGTCTTCCGGACACACCCGGCAGGCCATACATTCCTATTTTTTGGGATATATCTTAAAGGTTTTGATTTCGTAGCAGCCGATTCCGAAGGTGACCCCATGATCCGCCGCCTCAACGGCAACCGCTTCCTCTTCGCACAGATTGCAGGATTCTGCCCGTTCCACGTCAAATCCAAAATGCAGACTCACACCCTCCTGCGCCCTGTTTTTGTATTCGTAAAGGCGAACCGTCAGCGCCTTGCCGTCCTCGGAACGCTTCACGGTATCGATCTGCACATGGCCGCAGTCCGTCCACACCAGACTCTGCGCCGCAAACGCCTTCTTGTCCGGCTCTCCGGCCGTCTCACAGGTCAGCACCGGCATATTCAGCCACAGGGCCGCCTGCTGCACATCGCTGTCCGCAACCGTCCCTGCATGGGGATAAAGCGCATAGGTAAACCGGTGCTCCTTCCGGTCTGCCGTCTCGTCCGGACGGACGGCGGATTTTAACAAAGACAATCCGATCACGTTCCCCTGTATATCATAGCCGTATTTGCAGTTGTTTAACAGGGCCACCCCGTAGCCGTTCTCGGACAGGTCTGCCCACCTGTGCCCCGACACTTCAAAACGTGCAAAATCCCATTCCGTATTGGTGTGGGTGGGCCGTTTGATATTGCCGAACTGGATTTCATAGGTTGCCGTATCCGCATGCACATCCACCGGAAAATAAGCCTTTAAAAACACCTGCTTTTCCTTCCAGTCCACCTTCGTAACAAAATCAATCCGGCGGTCTTTTGCGTACACGATGATCTCCTGCTCCAAAACCGACCGGTTGAAGGTATAGGTCTGACGGATCCGCGCCCGCTCGCCGGTTTCCAAAACCTCGCGCCCGGTAAGGCAAAACGCCCGGTAAGGCTTTTCCTTATAATAGACGTCCACATCCCAGGCGTCGAAGCGCTGCGGCTTATCCTCGAATGCGGTAAAAACGTTCATCGGCTTTTTGCAGTCTATGCGCCGTCCAAACGCCCGGTCATAAAGGGCTTTGATCTCACCGTTTTCGTTGAGATCCATCACGTAATAAGGGCTCTCGATGTGCGCGCCGTCCTCCGATACCGTCACGGCCTGACACGGCACATTTTCCCTGTTCCCTTCCCCCGGCAAAAGAAAACCCTGCACAATCTGCGCCGTCTTATATCCATAGGCGGGCAGGCCGGACACGTAAACCAGCGCGCCCCCTTCCGCCTTACCCATGGCCAGCGGGCCGTTTTCGTCCCTGAGCGTACAACCGGACACAAAGCGTTCCCCGTAAGGTACAAACACATAGCCGTCCCGCAAAAAGCCTGTGGTATTATAGAAAACCACCGAATCGCCGCACACCCGGACACAGTCCGCGATTTCCGCCTTTGCCTGTGCGGCCAGCCCGTCTCCCCGCTTTCGGATAGCCTCATAATCTGCCGTAGTGTCCTCATAGACCTGACGGATGGACGAACCCGGCAGAATATCATGAAACTGGTTCAGCAAGGTGCGCTCCCACATTTCGTCTAATTCTTTTCGCGGATATGATATGCAGTTTGTGAACACATTCATGAACGAATACAAAAACTCAATGTCATGCAGCATGATTTCGGTTTTACGGTTATAGCGTTTGTTGGCCGCCTGTGAAGTATACGTACCGCGGTGCAATTCAAAATATAACTCCCCTTCCCATTTGCCCAGACAGGCGTGGTCTGTTCCATTGTAAATCCGTGCAAAATAATTCTCTGCGGTATCCAATTCCACCCTTGGGATTCCCGGCACGTTTTTCATCACCCTGCTTTGTTCCAGCATTTCCCGGGTGGGGCCGCCGCCCCCGTCGCCCCAGCCAAAGGCTAGCAGCAATTGGTCGTTTTTATCCTTATCCTTATAATTTTTCCAAATCCCGGTCACCTCCTCCGGATCCATGTGTCCGTTATAGGTATAATACCAGGAACCGTTTTCGGGAGTGGTGATAAAATGGGTGAACACCTCGGAACCGTCGATGCCCTTCCACCAAAACGTATCGTAAGGAAAATGATTATACTGGTTCCAGGAAATTTTTGTGGTCATAAAATACTTCATCCCGCATTTTTTCATGATCTGCGGGAAAGCCGCGCTGTAACCGAACACGTCCGGCAGCCATACCAGCGTGGTCTCTTTGCCGAACTCTTCCCGGATGAATTTTTTTCCGTACAGAAACTGCCGCACCAGCGACTCCCCGGAAGGAATGTTGGTATCCGGCTCCACCCACATGCCGCCTGTGATTTCCCACTGCCCGGCGGCGATGCGCTCCTTCACCTGCGCATAGATTTCCGGATAATCCTCCTTCAAAAATTTGTACAGCTGGGGGGAAGAATGCATAAAGCGGTATTCCGGATACTGCTTCATCAGATTCAGCACCGTGGAAAAGGTACGGGACGCCTTCTCCCGCGTGGCGCAAAGCCGCCACAGCCAGGCCATATCAATGTGGGAATGTCCCACGCCGTAAACCACAGGCTTGATCTCCTGCGTTTTGGCCAGTTCCTCCAGCTGCCCTTCCATAAAGGAAAGCGCATGGCCGACGGACGTATAATAGGGCTCCTCCGGATAATTCAAAAAATCAACCCGCAAAAACGTCTCATTTAACAGCTTTGTAAGCCGGATTCTGCGCAGATCGTCTTCGTCCAGCAAAAGGGCGCAGCGCCGCAGGGTATCCGCCACAAAACAGAACCGGTCCGTCTGCATATCCAGTTCCAAAAGGGCGGCAAACTGAAAGGTTCTGTGCCTCGGAACACCCAGCACGCCGCTCCAAACCTTCAGCGCCAAATGCAGTTCATCCTTCCGGCAAAGCTTTTCTTCCAGGACGGCTTCCTCATGCCAGATATCCATCCCCTGTACCGGCACGCCGTCCACATACAAAAGCCCCTCCGCCGTGGAATCCCCGCCGTCCCTGGGGCCCGGCAGCAGCTTAACGGCCAGCGTCTTGCCCCGCATCTGCTCCGGAATTTTTACGGTAGTCCGAAACCATGCCACCTTGTCATAGCCGCCCCAGGTATCCCAGAGCCTGAAATCCCGCCAGCCGCTGTCGTCATATTCTACGGGATAGGCGTCGTTGATACGCGCATCCATATCCGTCTCAAAGTATTTCCATTCCCCCAGTTCCACCTGCCTGCGCACCCGGGACGGACGGATGTCCTCCTGCAGGTATTTCCCGATTTTTTCCAGCACAAAATGCGGATCTTTCACCTTCATGGCCCTTGCTCCTCCCTCCTTACGGTTATGCCTTTTCCCCACACTTCTCTTCCAGACAAAGCGTTTCCATGGCCTTCTCCACAAAAGTCCTGCTGCCAAAGCTGCCCGACTTCAAAACCATCCGGTAATGGGGCTCCTCCACGCTTTCGCAGGTGGGCAGACCGGCCTCGATTTCCTCCAGCACCCGCATGCCGCCGATCCCCAAATGCGCGCACAAAGACGCCGAGGTATCCCCGCCGCAGACGATGATCCTGCAAATCCGGTAATCTTTGATCACCCGCACGGAAATCTCCGACAAAACCGCCGACACCAGACTGGATATCTGCGTGTTGTCCATCCCTGCCTTTTGGGCAATTTTTTTGGTCTGCGCCACTTCCTCTTCCCGGTTCATGGAATGGATCATGACAAACGCCCCGGTTTCATAGGCCTTACAAACCAGCGCATACACCCGTTTTTTTTCTTCCTCCCGCCCCTTTTTTTCCACAATCCTGCGGGTGTCCAGCGTGATGACGGGATAGCCCGCTTCCCGCATATAGGCCGTCTGTTCCACGGTCTGGGGGGTCAGGCTTCCGGCTACGCAAAATACGTTCTGCCGTCTGCTGCAGAGGGTTTTGGCCGCCGTATCTTTCCCGTGCCGTGTCTCCAGCCGGGCCAGCTGGGCAGAAAGGGCGGAACTGCCGCAAAGAACCCTCTGGTTTTGCAAAGCCTGCGCCAGAAGTGCCAGATCGGCGTTATCCCGCACATCCATGATCACATATTGGTACTTCTTACCGGCTTCCCGTACCGCCTCCCGCACCGCCAAAGGACCGCCTGCATACGTCTCATAATGTATGGCTCCCACACGCCGCCTGGTCTGTGCCTGCAAAATCTGAACCAAATCAGACTGTGTCATGGGATGCACCGGATCATGGCGAAACTGTGATTCCTCCAGCTTCGTACCGTGGACATAGTGTATGCCGTGCAGGGTGGTACGCCCATTGTCCGGAAACCCCAGTACCACCACTGCAAACTCCTCCCCCAAAGCGTCCAGCATGGCGTCAAACTCCGCGCCGATATTCCCCCGAAACACGGAACACTGTTTATCGATAAATTGGGCCACCCCTTCCAGCGGCATATTTTCCAGTGCGCTGCGCACTTTCCGGTAAGCCTGCTCATAGGTGTCAAACCTGGAATCCGTATCGATCACCAGCGCGTCGCAGGGCAGATACGCCTGCCGCCCGCCGTCCCGGTAGCTGTATACATAGGTCTTCCATCCGGCCTTGGCATACATAATACCGATGTCGTTGGCGCCCGTTATGTCATCTGCAATCACCACTGTATGGGGCATCGTCTTATCCTCCCTATATCGCCCTATTGTACCTGCGGCCTGTGCTTTTTACGCGCAGGCCCGCCTCCACCGCTTTATAGGGAACGGCAAAAATAATTACCGTTCCCTATGCATTCCCAAAAAAGTCACATCTCCAACATATTCACTTCCGTCACGGGCAGGCTGCGGTCATAAGGCAGTTTCACCGTCTTGATCTCACAGGGCGTAAACGAAAGTTCCTGCTCCCTGCCCAAAAATTCCGCTTTCAGTACCGCCCTGCCGGGACGCTTGGCCGTCTCGTACATGCGGACGATCACACCGTCCCGGTCCTCTCCCTCCTTGACCGCGCACACCTGTATATGGTCGCTTTCAAGGGAAAGGAAGGAGCGTCTCTGGGGCTGTGCGCCCTTGTGATAAGTCTCGATGACCGTAAGCGGCCGCACATTGATTTCCTTTGCCCGCCTGGTAATGCCGGATTCCTTCCAGGAGCCTGCATGGGGCAGCAGGATATACGTAAACTCCTGTATGCCGTCGTCCACAAACCGGTATTCCGTGCCGGGTTCCAGTTCCTTGGGATCATGATGGGCAAAAACGGAATTTTTCAGCACCGTCAGATTCATCTCGTCGATGTCCATGTTGTAGCTGTACTTGGCGTCGTTGGCGATGGACAGTCCGTACATTACCCCCTTTTTGAAGTGTTCCCCGGTAAAGTCAAACCAAGTCTGGGCGGGTTCCTCCTCCCCGTTTGCGCTCTTTTCGATATAGCCGTAAGGGATTTCGTAGGTGGGCTTACGGAAATTGAAGTTCACCGGATAGCACACCTTCAACTGGGTACAGGGCTCCCTCCAGTCCACCCGCACCTTCACCTCTATAAAATCCAGTTCCCTATACATCCGGAAGTCCTGTACCACATAGGACTGGTTATATTTATATTTCACCCGCACGCAGGAACGCACGGGGCCTTCCTCCAATACCTTTTTGGAAACCAGCTGCATATCCCCCAGCTGCTTATCGAACTTAAACACATTGTGCGCCCAGGTGTCATGCTTATCCTCTATCACCTTTAAGCGTCCGCCTTCCCGGCGCAGCACTTCCAAGTCCTCTTTTTTGTCGTACAGACTGGAAACATAGCCGGTCCGGTCGTTAAAGCAAAGCACAAAACGGTCGTTTTCCATCCGGGAGGCCGTGACGGACACGGGCGCAAAACGGGGCGCATCCTCCACATGCAGATACAGCTTGAACACCTCGTATCCCATGCTGGGCAAATCCGCCGCAAACAACAGACGGGACTGGCCGTTGACCGTTGCCTCCGACTGGATGCGCTGCGCGGGAATAACCGTTCCGGCCGCATCGGTCAGCTTGTAGTTGTCATCCGTCAGACCGCGCACTTCCAAATCCACCGCCATCTTTCCCTCCCAGGCATGGGAATTGAATACGACAATGGGGCGCATGGTCACGTCCTCTTCAATCCGGATGTCCCAGGAAATCGCCTGAACCGCATAGTTGGCGTTCTCCTGTCCGATGGCCATGGCCTGCCCGTACAGATAGGAGGCGTCGTCGTAAGCGGAAGGAATGCTGCTGCCCGCCAAAATATCGTGGAACTGGTTAAACAGCACCCCTTTCCACGCCCGCGCAAAATTGTCCGGATAGGGCTGGTTTTCGACCTGCGAAGAAATGACGCTCCACATCTCTGCCCGCACCAGTTCGTCCTCCGCCCTGCGGTTTTCCCTTTTCACCCGGGAAAGCACGCTGTAGCAGCCGCTGGCATGGTGCTGCAAATCGCCGGTAAAAACGGGATATTCCTTTCCGTTTCCCCTTACCGCGTCAAAAAAGCCTTTTGTGGTTCCCATCTCCATCGCCGGCATGTCCTCGCGGGCATTCAGGTCATGGATACTGCGGATGTTTTCCCTGGTAGGGCCGCCGCCGTGATTGCCCACGCCGTAGAACATCATCAGTTCATCCTCGCCGTCCAGCAACTCACACTTGAGCCGGTCGGTATATTTTTCCAGGTCTTTTCCCCAGCTGCAGTATTCATAGGGAATCCGGTAGGTCAATACTGCGGAACCGTCCATGGATTTCCACCAGAAAATCCGGCCCGGCAGTCCTTTTTCCAACGGCATGGGGCGCATGAACACATAATTGTCCAAACCGCTCTTTTTCAAGATCTGCGGCAGATTTCCGTTGTGTCCGAAACTGTCCACATTATACCCGGTAACCGCCATTTTCCCAAACTTTTCCAGAAAATAACGCTGCCCGTAAAGTCCCTGCCGGATAAAAGACTCCCCGGAGGGGATATTGCAGTCCGGCTGGATCCACCAGCCGCCCACCAGTTCCAGGCGGCCATCCTCCACACGTTTTTTGATACGCGCAAACATGGCCGGATTATTTTTTTCCACCCATTCGTAAAAGGCGGCGGAACTGCAGGTGAAAACAAAGTCCTCCTCCTCGTCCATACGGTCAAGGGCCGACTGGAAGGTGGCTTTGGCCTCCTGAAACCCTTCCTGCCAGTTCCAGAGCCATACCGGATCCAAATGCGCGTTGCCGATCATGTGCAGTTTCTTTTCTTTCATCGCGGATATCCCCCTTATGCCCGGTCCTTGCTCAGCAGATAGTTTTCGATCTTATCTTCCACCAGCGCCTGTACGGCGTCGCGGGACTTTTCAATCAGTTCTTCCGAATAACCGTTAAATTCCGACTCCGTCAGGTGCCCTTGCCTGCCCACCACCGCCAGCATCGCCAGTTCCAGGTCGGTAGCGATATTGACCTTACTTACGCCTCCCCCGGGAAGCTGCGCCGCTTTCACCACCATCTCGCTGGGTACGCCGGAGCCGCCGTGCAGCACCAGCGGCACTTCCGTAAGCCTGTTGATCTGCTCCAGTCTCGCATAGTCTACCTTGGGCTGGCGGACGGTATAAACGCCGTGCGCCGTACCCACGGAAACCGCCAGACAGTCCACACCGGTACGGCGCACAAATTCCGCCGCTTCCTGCGGGTCGGTATAAAGTTCCTCATCCGTATCCGTCTCCACAAAATCCGTGGTACCGATCTTGCCCAATTCCGCCTCCACGGTCACTTTGACCGGATGCGCCATGGCCGCCACCTTTTTCGTGACCTCCACATTTTCCTCAAACCCCAGTTCCGACGCGTCAATCATGACGGAAGTAAAGCCCGCGTCGATGGCCTGCCGTATCACGTCCAGTGTCTTTGTGTGATCCAAATGCAGCGCCAGCGGCACTTGGGGATCCAATTCCTTTATCACCCGGAAAAATTCATCCGCAAATTCCTTCACCCCTACCTTATGACGGATCACTTCCTTTTCGGAAAGCTGTACGATCGCCGGAGAGTGGGTATGCATGGCAGCGCGGATGATGGGCGCGATCAGCTTGGTGTAACGCGCGGAAAACGATCCTACCGCATATCCCTTTTCCTTCGCGTCTTTCAATAATTCGGTCAGATTCTGTACGTTTGCCATTTTGTCTCCTCCATTTTTCCAATCCTGTCACATTTCATTTTTATCATAATACTTTCGCAATACTTCCACAAGCGGAAGAAATCCCTTTGCAAAGACCTGCCGGTAAGCGTCCGCAGTCTTTTT